>JBKJTX010000199.1:0-15687 GCA_046590315.1 Ramlibacter sp.
GCAAGCGGCGCAGCCTTGGCATCACGCCCAGGTGGCCCAGTATCGGACGCAGGCCCAGCGGGTGTGGTGGGTGCGTGTGCACGTAGGCGCAAAGCGGACTTGATGTCGGCGACATCCAGCCGGGTCTCGTCGTAGCGCACGGTGGCGTTCTCGGCGGCGAAATTCACTGTCACACTTTCGACGCCCGGCACGTCGCCGATCCGCTTCTCCACTTCGTCCACGCTCAGCACCGACAGCATGGCGTGAACTTCGATAACGCTGGTCTTCATCGTATTTCCTTCGTCGGCCGAGCGCCTGAAGAGCATTAGTTGGGTGGTGGCATCTTGTGCTTGACAGTGGGCGCTTCATCGTCCAGTGCGTCCTCGTCCTGCACCATCTCGCAGACGGCCGACGGCATCGACATGCCATCACGCCACACCCAGGCCACGGGCAGAAAACGGCCTGCCTGCTTGGTGATTTCTGCTGTGGGCTGGAAGCTCACCTCCAGGCAAGCCTCCACTTGCATGAGCCGATCGGGAAGCGGCTGGAATTCGCCGGTGTTCTCGTCGTGCATGTGCGGCATGCAGATGCCCAGCCCGTGCGCGGACAGTCTGCGCAGCATCTCCTGCACTTCGGCCGATTGCATGGCTGCCTGGGCGATTCTTAACGCGGGTGGCAAACCCAGCGCGTTGCGTTGTGAAGCGGTCGCTATCGTCATGGTGATCTCCTGCAGAGAAGTTGCTGGCCCATTCAAAGTGGCTGGGTCAAGTGCCACATGCGTTGGACTTCGAGGCGCAGCCAACGGCCCTAACTTTTCTCGGCTGCGGCTTTGTCCGGTTGGGCATCGTCGGCAGCCGCTGCGGCCGGCGTGGTCTGTGGCGTTTCCTTGTCCGGTGGCGCGGCCGACGTGGGGAACTCGGACGGCGCGGCGGGTGGTGCATGTCCAGCGTGTCCCTCGTCCGGTGCGATACCAGCGGGCGTGGCCGCGTCATGGCCGCGTTGGCGCACGGCCGACTTGATATCGGTCGCTTCGAGCTGTGTCTCGTCATAGCGCACAGTGGCGTTGCCAGCAGCAAAATTCACGGTGACGCTCTGGACACCGGGCACCTCGCCGATCCGCTTTTCGACTTCGTCGACGCTGAACACCGACAACATGTCGTGGACTTCAATGGGGCTGGTTTTCATGGTGGTTCCTTGTGTGAGTCGAGGTCAGCGCGCCAGGCGCTTGTTGTTCGTCCGCACGATGTGCCACGGTGCGATGGCGGTGTGCGTGCCCGTTGCAGGCACCTTACGTTGCCGTCGCCGTTGCCGTTGCGTCCTGAATGGCGTTCTTCCCTGTGGTCCTTCTTGCTCATGTTGGCGCCGTTGACTTTCTGTGTTGTCGCAATGGAAGAGACCGCTACCCGATGAGGAGTGTGGATTCGTCCGTGAACTGGTACGACGGCACTTCAAGATTGGTCGGTGCGGGAACGTTCTTGAAAACACGACCGGCAAGATCGAATTTCGATCCGTGGCAAGGGCAGTAGAAGCCGCCGGGCCAGGACGCGCCGAGATCGGAGTCCCCAGGGTCGGGCCGAAAGCTGGGAATGCAGCCCAGATGGGTGCAGATGCCTACCAGGACAAGGACCTCCGGCTTCACCGAGCGCAGCATGTTTCGGGCGTACTCTGGCTCGTTTGTTCTCGTGAGTTTGGGGTCGAGCAGGAGCGCATCGATGTGAGCCAACGCTGCCAGCATTGCCTGAGATCGCCTGAGCACGAACACAGGCTTTCCCCTCCACTCGACAGTCTTGAGTTCTCCCAACTCAAGGTGCTGCAATGGAACCTCGACAGGAGCTCCCAACGCGCGCGCCTTCTCGCTCGGCCCGAATGAGGCAACAAAGGGAATGGCTGTTGCCGCGAGGCCTGCACCACCCGCCACCGTCGCTGCAGCCAGCCATTGCCGCCGCTGGCTATCGATGGCCTCGTTGGGTGATATGGTCAAGTCTGTCATTTCTCCTGCCCTCTGCTCTGCAGCAAAGCGCTCACTTTCTGTATGCGTAGGGGAGCAATTCGGCGATGTCGGCCGTGCCGTAGGGCAAGTTGTAGTGGGCGTTACCAGGATTCCAGCCATGCGGGTAGCCGAAGAACGGATACGCGTAATACCCACCCCCGCCGTGAGCGAAGCCGACGTCCGGGCTGACGATGACGGCTTGCAGCTCACCGCCCTCCGAGACGATCAGGTCACGTACGTAGGCGTAGTGGACATTGCCCTTGAGGTACACATAGTCGCCGATCAGTTCCGAAGAACGCCAGTCGCGCGCAGCAAGGGCCCCGCTACTCTTCGGAAAGCCGTCAAACAATCCGTACTTCTTGACGCTCTCGGCGGTGATGGGTGTGTTGACGTAGTCGTAGCCGGGGCCGGCGGCCACGTCGGTCCATTTGGCGGCGAGGTTCTTGTCGCCGAAGCCGAGAAAGCCGCCAGTGGACACAATCAGCTCGCGCACCTTGCCATCCGGGCCAAACACGATGTTGTCGACTTCGCCAACATTCTCGCCTTTCGGGCCTTTGACTTTCTTCCCAATCAGCTTCTTTACGCTCCACCCAGTTGCCGGGTTGAGCCTCCACGCGTGGATGTCGACCGCCTTGATGTCGACGGTCTTCACCGGCGGATCAGTCGCTGCCATGCTCGGACCGGCAAGACCGGTCAACAAGGCGGCGCCGAAGCAGGCGGTCATCATGGAGCGCCGGAGCGAGGGCGACTTCATCTTGTCATTCATAAATTTCTCCTTGCGCGAGTTGCGCGGTAAATGGCGGCAGAGCGTCTCGGCGAGACTTGCATTTACTATTTCCTTGGTGTGCGAATAACTGGGAGCCGTTCCTGTCGTGCGCACGGCTCTTTTCGCCCTTCGGTCTGTTCCCTGCCGTACGCTGTGCTCGACTACCGAAAGACGCGAAGCCTCCTGCTTGTAGGCTGTGTCCGGCTTCGATGCCGAAGGCGCCGGCGCAGCAGTCAAGGACCGCTGCATTCCAAGCCAATCGACCATCACGCCGATCGCCATCGGCAGGTTGCCTACCTGGCAATGGGCTTGCGCGTCATCGGCCGACGAGAACACGCGACAGGTGACGGAGCGCGCCGCTGTCAGCAGCGCGGCCTGATCCCACATCTGCTGCAGCGGAACGTAGTGGTCGGCCGCCCCGGCAAGCAGGAGGACATCCTGCTCGACACGCTCCGAGATGTCACCTGTGCGAAAGGCGGCCGCCGCCCCGAAAACGTCGAATGGCGTGGGACAACCCAAAACGTGCATCGCCTGAGTCAGTCCCCAATCGATGACGGGTCGCCGGCGGGCAACGGCGCGTGCAATCCCATTGATGACCCAGCGTGCGCGGACCCGCATGAGCCATCGCATCGCGTGGGCACCGGCAGGCGGAAGTTGACGGAGCATGCAGGCCAGAAAATCGGTCATGGCATCGAACGCGATCACACGCTTGACCCGGAGCTCGAACGCCGCGGTCCGAATCGCCAGGCACCCGCCCAGGGAGATTCCGAGCAGCGTCACTTCATCGAGGCCATACGCGTCGAGCACAGCTCTTACGGGTTTGTGCCACTCGGGCGTCATACTGCGCCGGCCATCTTCCAGCACTTCACCCTGGCCCGGTCCTTCGAATGCCACAACAGTCCAGCCGCGATCGCGCAACTGGACAAATATCGGAAAGAACTCCTCTATATAACTGTCGAATCCGCCAAAGGCGACGATTGTGCCTCTTGGCTTGTCCGCGGCGAAGCAGAAAGCGGGGAGCGTTCCATCTTCGAATGGCACGTCGCGCCGGTCGGCCGGCTTCACGCCATAAGCATGGCGCAGCAGGGCGGTAAGCTGGCGACGTACCTGCGCCTTGCGACGGTCACCTGGCACCATGAAGAACTCGGCCGCGCGCAGGTGCAGCGCGGCGTCGAGCGGGCGCCCGCCGTTCAAGGCCCGCTCACCCAGGGTGAGGAAGGCAGCGCGCCATGCGTCATATCCCGTCAAAACTTCCAGCACGGGTTGCACGTCCGCAAGCCAGCTTTCGCCGCCATATGCCAGCCAGCGATTGAGCTGGAAGTTCAGGCTGGCGTCGGGGTGCAGGTTCCGCCATCCCACATGGAGCGGTCGGGCCGCCCCGAGCCCGCACTCACGGCGTTCGGGCCAGTGGGGCGCCACCGAGTCGATCATGAAGTTGACGGCGGCCATCAATCCAATGGATGCCAGACCTGCGAGTCCCGTGACCACGGCAGCCCCGCGATCGCGGCTGCGCAAGCTCGTCACGGCGACATAGACGGTCAGCAGGCCGGCCGCGAACATGTACCCGCCCATCACCCAGAATACGCGACGCAGCCACACCAGCAGCCCAGGCGTCGTCGCGAGGATCTGCGCCAACGTAGTCCCCATGAAGCGCGGGTCTTCTGGCAGCAAGGGCGGTCGGATGAAGGCGAAATACAACCCGAGCGCCATGAGGATCGCGCCACCGAGCGCCAGAGCCGTTGTCGAGTAAGGGCGAAGTCGCATGGACACTTTCGTCCACATTGCATCAGGCGGCCGATGCCGTCTGATGCAGCGATGGGAAAAACCGCGGAGTGCGCGCTGCATAGGCCTCGAATTGCGCGCCGAACTTCTTGTGCATCTCGGCTTCCTCCGTGATGGCCAGCCGTGCGTACATCACCAGCAGGATGGGGAACATCGCCAAGGTCAGCAGTGTTGGCCATTGCAACAGGAAGCCCAGCAGGATGAGCACGAACGCGCCGTATTGGGGATGGCGAACGCGTGCATAGGGGCCTGTCACCGCGAGCTTACCTTGCCGCTGCGCGTCGAACAGAACTCTCCAGGCGGTCGAAAGCAGGTAAAAACCGTAGCCGAGGAACACGTAGCTGGCAATGTGCAGCGGGCCAAAATGCGGATCCCCCTTCGCGCCCAGCAGCGTCGACCACAGGTGGCCACTGTCGTGCGATAACAGGTCCAGGCCAGGGTACTTTGTCTGCAGCCAGCCCGACATTACGTAAATCGTGAGCGGGAAACCGTACATTTCTACGAACAGCGCGACGATGAACGCTGCGAAGGCTCCGAACGTTCGCCAATCGCGCGCAGTCTGCGGCTTGAAGAAGCTGAATGCGAACATGATGAAGATGGCCGAATTGAGAATGACGAGCATCCACAGTCCGTAGGCAGGGGTATCGTGGGTCATGGCTGTTCTCCGAACTTGACCGGCTGCGGCGGGGCCGGGGATTCTGGACGTTCCGGCGCGCCGTGCTGATGCCGGCGACCATGACCACCATGCCCGCCGTGCATGAAAAGGTGCATGAATAGGCACGCCAGCAGCAGGAACGGCAGCGCACCGAAGAAGTGGGCCCTGTGTTCCGTCAGCAGGAAATAGGCAGCGACGGCGCCCAGCACAATCAGGCCGATCGAGTAGCGCGAACCCCAGAAGCTGCCGGACTCGGCATCGTGCACAGAGTGGTCGTGATTCATGTATCTCTCCCAATAATTGGTGGTGAAAGCTCGTAGAAGACGGCCACGGCAATGGCCAGCGCGATTCCGGTATGAAGGGATGTCACGGCTGTGCCCCGGTCACTTTGACGGAGCCGCAAGCAGGTGATCCATCATCATCTGCATCATGGCTTCCATCATTTCCATGCGCTCTTCCATCATCTGATTGCGCACGAAGTTGCCCTGCATGCCTGTAGACGACTTATTAATCATGGACATGCCGTCTTGCATAATTTTCATCTGCTCCGACATCACCGCATTGCGTTCGTTAGGAGTGCTATTGGTTAAGCAAATTCTAGGTAGTCACCACACGTGGGGATTGACCTATGTCAAGCGGGGAGCGAGTCAAGTTGCAGAGCAAGCGTTCATTTTTTCCGCACGAGTCTGTACGCTTGCGCGCATAGGGCGCACCGCGCGATGGCTCAGCTTGCCATGAGGGAACCGAGCATCCCAAGAACGCGTGTTCCAGGTTTCCGACCCCGCGATGCTGGACACAGTGAAGGCAGGCGACAAGCCCCGATCTCGCGCAAGCATGGAGCAACGCACGATGACGCCGCCTCAGGCGAGCCCGAAGACGATGCGACACATCGCAGGGCTTGTCTGGACAAGCGGGTCGCGAGCGGGATGACCCGGTTCGACGAATGGAGCAGGGGCAGTGACGACACCTTGTCTGTTGGTGCATCAAGTGCAAAACCGGTCAATCGAGGCCGCTGGAGGCGGGACACGGTGGCGCCTCACCAGCACCACGGCAGACCCTTTCAGACGTGTCCTACCTCGGAGAACCCGCCCATTGCCAGTGCCGCGCCGAGCTTTGCGTTTCCTGAGCGTAAAGAGGTGTCGAGTTAAAGCAAGGGCTGTTGGTTGGGATCTGGTTCTGCGAAGGGCTTGGCCTTCTGGCCGGCAGCTGGCGACCAGCCCGGACGGGCGCGGGACTCCGAGTCCACGATCACCAAGTACCGCCCGGGCCACGGAACCACTTGGCGGCCCGGCTGGAGAACCCACAACGTTTTGCCTTCAGCGAGGGCCTGCTCGTAGTCCGCATCGAGAACGCCGCGCCGGTCAATAAACACGTTCAACGTCCCCGGGATGCGGACGCACCCCTCGGATTGGACCCCGCCCAGGCGCGGTTCCAGGATGGCGGGGTCCGTGGCATGCATCTGCAGGCGCATCGTGCTGATGCCGCCGCCTCCCCAGCCGCGTTGCGCCTCCTGCCAGCCGAAGTCGAACACGCGCATGCCACGCACGCCATAGCCGCGGATGTGGTTTTTGTTGAAGGTGCCTTCGGCGCGGTAGTCCCGGTTGGCAAGTGTGTGGGGATGGACACCTACCGGCGTCAGGAAGTGCTCAAAGGTGCCGGGCTTGCCGGTGGACACCGCCGTCGCGCCGATCCACTCCCAATTGCCAGACGCCGTGCGCACCACGACGAATGCCGCCTGGACTTGCGGACTCCGATCCACCAGCAAGAAGGACTGCGCGCTCAGATCCAGCATCTTGGCAGCTGTCAGCGCGTCTTCAAGCAGTGCAATGTAGTGTTCCCGTGCTGCCTCCGGTACGTCGAGGCGGTGGTCCACTTCTGTGGCGAACTGTTCGCGCAACCGTGTGAACGCTTCGGCACTTTCGGCGGCGCGCGCTGGGGTCAGACCGCAAGCGAGTACAAGGCCGAGCGCCGCCAAGGCGGCGTCGACCTTGCGCACAACCGCCCGTGGCAGCGCGCCAGCGAGGGTGGAAGCTACAGTTGTCAATTGAGTCGGTTTGATTGAAGTCATCGTGGGCTGCGCCACGACCATGAGAGTCACGGCGATACCCATCACCGCGATTGCCGCCCGATTCTTTCTTGGGTGCAGGCGAGCTTAGGCACTTCGCGCAGACGCGAATTGATCTGCATCAAATCCGGCAAGCCTTGGTGGCGACCATCATTGGCCAAGGCAGTCGGTGTCCGCGGCGCCCTGCGTACTGTTCTGCGGATTCGTGACTTGTCGAGCCGACTTACAACGCTGTTGGACCGTGCCAATCGCGCCGCGAGGCGGCATGCGGCTCGGTGCCCAGGCGCAGCGGAATGGAATTGACTAAGCTGGCGAAGGCGGAGCAACCGCCATCCCGATCTTTGCCGTGGGGCTCGTCGTGCACGCATCGGGTATGTGGGGAAAACATCCAGTCGAGGCGCAGCTGCAAGTCCGCGACGCTGCGTGGGAGCCAATCCTCTATGGACTGTGCTGATTCGCGCTGGCCGACCGCATCGCTGCTGCGTGCTTGAGCGTGATCTTTTAGGGCTCATTGATCCACCTGCGCATGTCACGGGCCGAGCTCGGCAGCTACCTGGCCATGAAGCTGGGACGGCCAGTCCGCCGGCTAGCGGCCTGGCGATGCTTGCATCTGCAGCGGGATGACCACCAGCTTCAGCTCGCGCAGCTTTTTCTGCAGGGCGATGCTGATCGCATCGGCGCTCGTGCGGCGTGGATCGAAGGACAAGGCGATCGCTGCCGGTTCCATCGAGACCCGCACGCTGCCCTTGTCGACGCCCGCGACGGCTTCGCCCAGCGCCAGGAGCTTCAGTCGCGACGCCTCCGTTCGTTCGACCGGACCGTCCCAGGCTAAATAGACGAGGCCGTGCCGTTCCGCCGTCACGCGCTGGTTCAGCGCGTGGTCGTAGACCGCGGCGATCCGGTCCTCGACGCAGTAGCCACAGGCGAGTGCCCCAACCGGCGCCGCTGAGGCGACGAGGGAAATCGCCACCCGCATCAGCAGGGTGCAGAGCTTCATTTACCTGTCGCCGGCTTGGCGGCGGCCTGTTGCGCGTCGAACCAGTGGAAGTAGGCGAGATACTGCACGATCTCCACGTCGCTCAGGCCCTGGTTCGGCATCGGGATGTTGTTGTACTCCTTGAGCATCGCCTGGGCCTGGGGATCCGTCTGCAACATTGTTTCGGGCGATTTCAGCCACTTTGTGAGCCACGCATCGGTGCGGCGCCCGGTGACGCCCGCGATGTCCGGCCCGAGCTTTCTTCCGCCGCCTACCGAGTGGCATGCGAAACACTTGCTCTCGAAGGCGATCTTGGCCGCCGCGGCACCCGCTTCTGTGGGCACGGCAGAGGCTGCCATGTTGTGATGCTCCAGCTCGGCTTCCTTGGGCTGGGCCTCGGTGGAGATCAGGCCGATCGCGCCCTGCGAGGCGTTGGCGAAATGGTGGTCGACCATGATGTAGGAACCCGCCTCCGGAATGATCATCTCGACGATCGCACTGTTGCTGGAACCGAGCAGGACAGTCTGCATTCCCCGCAACTGGTTGTCCGGGTTGCCGTCTATCCAGACCCGGTCGAAGATCGTGCCCACCACGTGGAAGCTGGAGGTCTTGCTCGGGCCCACGTTCAGCACGAACAATCGCACCCGCTCGCCGGGTTTGGCCGGAAGCGGCTTCTTCACCATGCCGTTGTGCGAGCCGTTGAACACGGTGTGCGTCGGTTGAGCAGCGCGCAGGCGATCGGTGTCCAGCACATGCAGCGCCGCGCCGTCCACCTTGCGGCCCGTTGGGTCGGGCTTGGCGTAGAACTCGCTTTGCACCACCAGGTATTCGCGGTCCACCTTTGTGGGATAGCCCTCGCGCGGCTCGACGATGACGGCGCCGTACATGCCCGACGCGATGTGCTCCAGGATCATCGGCGTGCCGCAGTGGTACATGAAGATGCCGGGATAGTTAAGCGTGAATTCGAACTCGATGGTCTGGCCGGGTGCGACGGAACGGTACTTGTCTTGTGGCGACACCATCGCGGCATGGAAATCCATCGAGTGCATCATCGGTGCGGCCGTCATCGAGAGCCCTGGCGCTGTCTCGTCGCTGCGGTTGGTCATGCTGAAACGGATCTTGTCGCCCACGCGCGCGCGAATCGCCGGCCCCGGCACCTGGTCGCCGAAGGTCCAGGCGCTGAACTTCACGCCTGGCGCGATCTCGATGATCTTGTGCGTCGTGTCCAGCTGGACCACCTTCACCGGCGCCGGGTCGACGGGCTTGAGTTCCGCCGTCATGTTGAGCGAACTGCCGCTGGCAAATGCGCCGTTGTGCCGCTCGCTCGAGACCTTGGCCGGCGCGGGCTTGAGGTCCATCTTCGCTGGGTCGTAGCGGTCGGCGACAGGAGCCTGCTGGGTGCAGGCTGCCAACGCGATCGCCGAGATGAAGGTTGCGATCCGAAGCGGGAAGTTCATGCTGGCCAATCGTGGTTGAGGTGCCGGCCCATGGTGGCGGCTATCTGCTCTGGCCGGGTTGATTTGCGTCAAGCTGGTGCGATGTGGCCGCACCAGCGCTCCTGGCCAGGGCCCAGCATCGACGGTAGTCTTTTCCGGGAGCTCCCATATTCAAACAAATCCTGCTCGCGACCGACGGGTCCGAAGCATCCGAGCACCCCTCGCACTCGCCTGTGCCCGTGCCCGTCGCCCGCTGAGGGATGCCCATGAGCGTTCGCAATCTCGAACACCTGTTTCACCCGGCTTCCGTCCCGATCTGGGCTGTCAACCGGCGGCTTCAATTGACGCCTCCTACGTTCGCCGTCACTGTCGCCCGACTGCCTGCTGGCCGCTTCGAATCAAGCAGGCGCGGACCTAACCCCTCCAGAGCCGGCAGATGCGGCCAGCAATGCCTCCCGCTCCTGATCGTTAGGCAAAGCCGAACTGTCTATGTTGGCGTTGCTTGTGTGCTTCTTTCCATCATGGTGTGGCGGCGCCGAAATGGGGTTCAACGCGCCATTCTCATCAAAGCTCACCCATCCGTACCATTCACTTGTTAGCTCTGCCGGGCGTCCCTTTGCGTGCTTCACGTAGAGATCGGCAAGACGGAACGCCTGGCTGGCAAGCGCTGGAACGACAGCCTCGTCGCGGGCCAGCGCGACATAGACAGCATGCGGCAGCGGTCGGACGTTGCCCGAGCCATCCAATAGGAATGTGTACGACCCGAACTCGGCCGTTGCGAATTCTCGCGAGGGAGGGTGCGGTCGCAAATCGAGCGCATAGGCACCTGTGCTGACGCCCCCGCTTGGGGTTAGAGTGGTGGCTGCCCCACCCTTGAGCTGCCGGCGCGCCAGTCCCACAGCGAGCGGGGGTAGGAGGAGCCACTGCAATACGGGGGTGAGCCCAACTCCCACAAGGGGAATCAGAAACATGCCTGGGGCGTAGGACCACCCGCCCATCCACCATCCTGACAGCGCCAAGCGCTCGATGAGCACAGTAATGACTACGCCCACGGCCACAAACGCAGCCAACTGCGCCTTGCGGGAGTGCAGAAGCCAATGGCGGTCTCGCGCCGCCGCCGCGACGGCCCAATACGCCAGCAGCATGATGAGCACATCCCCGAGAGTCGCCCGAGCGCAGCTTTGTACCCCCTCCCAGTGCGGAGCATTACGCATGCCTTGGAAGAATGGCACCTGCATAAACTCCCACGGCCAGTTCAGCAAGAACGCAAAAAGGGCGATGCTCGCCTCCGGTAAGTTGATGAGGATGCGCAGCGACCTTCCACAAGCTTCTAACATTTAACATTCCGTAAGTGATAAAAACAGGAAAAGCACACAGCTACAAGGATCGCTGAGTCCTTTCGGCTTTGTATCGTTCCTCGTCAGTGCCGTTCGTTTTCGCTCAAGCTTCCATCAATCGCGCTGCGGTTGACATGGCGCAAGTCGCCCGGCTGTAGCCCATGATGGACTGCACGCTGCGGTGGCCCGTCATTGCCATGGTGTCGGCTAACGGCAACCCTTGGCGAGTTGCCTCTGTGCCAAAACTGCTACGCAGCGAGTGAGCCGAACGGCCGCGGCAGAGAGCGGCTCACCGACATGTCCACCGCGTAGCACGCCCCTAAAAATCCTCCCTTCCTTGATCTGAGCTGCGTCGAGCCAAGTTTGAAGCGCGATGGCCGCAGTGCCCGCAAGTGGCTTTGATTTGGCGGGTAACTCTTGGCCGCTTTGATTTGTCTTCGAGTGGTTCAGGCTGTACACGAATTCGTCGGCGCCGACCCGTCTCAGAAATCGCATGTCGGCGCCGGCCACCTCGGAACGACGCCGCCCGCCGCTGGCCAACGCAAAAAGGGGTGATCTTGTTTTCCGTGCAGATGGTCCCGCTTTGACACCCTTGGAAACCCTCGTGGCGAGCTGAAGGCGCTTCGGTTTCGAGGTACTCTTCAGGTCGCGAGCCGCTACCACCCCCAGCGAGAATCCCCCAAGCGTCCCCAAGACAGGCAGCGGGGCACCACGTCAGGCAGGAGTTCGGTCGCCAACGCTGCGAACAGAACCCCGGCGGCGATGTGCTGGACGCCGCTGCGAACGGCCGGGCTGGGCGTTCGTATCGACGCAAAGACGCCACCCAGTACAACCGCCACCGTCGGAATTGAGGCAAAGGCCAGAACGTTCGTCAGGGACGCGGTCACGCCTAACTGCGCGCTGCTGCGACGCCGGCCGAGCCGATCTTGCCGTCGGCCCCCGGCTCCATCTGCCCGATCGGGAACATTCCGCAGCGCCCGTGCCATCGCAGTCCAATCGTGTACTTCCAAGGTAGGGGCGGGGATCACGGCTCGGACTCAGAATATTCCTTGGTCAGGCTGGAGGGTCATGTTCGGTCGCTTTGCGCAGCCGGACGTTTGAAAGGCGGATTTGGATGCAACGCGCTGGCTATCCCAGCCGTAGCGTTCTGTGCGACCGCATTACCACCCCTTCGGCCTACAGTCCGCGAAGCAAAAACCTTCATTCAGGAGAACGCCATGTCCGCCGAATTCTTGATCCCCGTCCTTGCTTCTCAGCCACCGTGCTCGGGGGCTGCGCCGCCCGGCCCGACCTGTCTGCCACCGCGCAGTTGGCGTCTTTGGCGTGTGGGAGATGAACGCCATAGGCGAAGGCAAACGGCACTCCCCCGCCGAAGGACTTGATGGATTGAGCCTGACCTGGCTCTGGAAACGCGCTGTCGGGCTCCTCCGGATGAGCAGGGTCGTTGCTCCGCGCAACGTCGTATCTGCTATTCTGGGTGCGCGATAGCCAGGAACCTTTCACCCACTCATCGGCACAAACAACCGTGTTGACTCTCTTGACCATGAGCCGTTTCATCGCCCGCCTGCTGGTCGGCGTGCTGCTGTTCGCGCAGATGGCGGTGGCCGCCTACGCGTGTCCGGTCATGCTCAACGGATCGGCCAATCGCCCTGGCCACTCAGCATTCATGGGTATGGGCGATGTCGCCGCTATGCACAGCAGTGGCATGGAAACGAGCGCCGGCGGCATGGATACGGATCTGCCGAACCTGTGCATCGGGCATTGTCAGTTCGGTCACCAAAATACCGACAGCACATCCTCGCCGAATGCGCCGGCCGCCATGCTGACGAGCTTGTACACGCTCCCATCGCTTGAGCAAAGTGCCGGGCTTGCCCGGCCACTCGCGACCGCCAGTGATCCGCCGTCCTTGGCGGATCTACCGCACGCGATCTTGCACTGCTGCTTCCGGCTTTGACCTCGCGCCCCGGCGCGCACTGACCGCCCGATTGAGCGGACTTGCGCAACTCCGGGCGGCGCGCTGTGCCTGCGGATCTCGAATTCGCTCGTCGGCGAAGCCGTACGTTTCCCCGTCCGCCCACCGGACAGGCAAATTCGCGAGGTTCCCCATGAGTTTTAAATATGTCGTCGCCATTATCTGGCCGGAGTTTGTGGTACCGCTTGAAGCGAAGCTGCGCAGTCTTGGCGTCGGCGGGATCACTCTGAGCAAAGTCAAGGGCTTTGGGGAATACAGGAACCATTTTTCCGGAGACGGGCTGGCGGACCACACGAAGGTCGAGATTTTCGTGACCGACGACAAGGTCGAGGCGCTTCTCGCAGCGTTGCAGGAGCTCGCAAACACCGGCGCGCCCGGATCAGGCATTGCGGCGGTCGTCCCCCTCGACAAGTTCCTTCATCTGCGCACGGGGACCGAGGTCTTGCCCGGCCCGCCGGAGCCGCCGCACTCATGACCTCGGACAGGTTCCGAACTTTCACCGAGACGTTCCATAAGGATTCAAGACATGCACTGCAATTTCAAAACCATGGTCAAGCTCACCGCCGGGCTCGGTGTCATTCTCGCGGTCGCGTATTTTGCACTGCCAGAAGCCAGTGCTTGGCTTCTGGCAAGCACGCCGGTCTTGCTGGCACTCGTGTGTCCCGTGTCGATGCTCGCGATGATGTTCGCCATGAAGGGCAAGGACAACGCGGCCGACAGGAAGGATGAGCGTGCAAAGCTCGATGAGGCAACGCCAAGGGGCCACGTCCGTGACGGCGCACCCGATAAGGCCTAGTGACCTGCTGGCGGCCGACCCGGCGCGGCGCCGCTGGATCGTGGTCGCCTCCGCGGCCGGGGGCGTGGGAGTTGGCGCTACGACCGTTCCGTTCGTAGCCTCCATGGCCCCGAGCGAGCGGGCGCGGGCGCTTGGCGGATCGGTCGAGGTCGATATAGCGATGGTCAAGCCCGGTGAGTTGCTGAGCGTGTCGTGGCGAGGCAAACCGGTGTGGGTGCTGTATCGCACGTCGGCCATGCTCGAAGCGCTGGATAGGCATGAAGCGCTGCTCGCCGATCCGCGCTCTACGCGGCGCGCGCAGCAGCCTGAGTACGCTCGCAACCCATGGCGGTCGTCCAGGCCCGAGATATTGGTGCTGGTCGCCCTCTGCACACATCTCGGGTGTGTTCCTACGTTCCGTCCGGAGCCTGGCGATGCCGGCATCGACCCCTCGTGGCCGGGCGGGTTCTATTGCCCTTGCCACGGCTCGAAATTCGATCTCGCCGGCCGTGTCTTCAAGAGCGTACCGGCGCCAAGCAATCTCGAGGTGCCGCCTTACCGATACGTCGATGCATCGCGTTTGCTCATCGGCGCCGATTCGGCATCGTGAGCGAGGGGCTATTTATGTCCACTTCCAGCTTCGGTCGCACTATCCTCTGCCTGGGAGTTGCGACCGGCTTCTCGTTTGTGTCCCCGGCGCGTGGCGCGGGTGACATCGAGCGCGGTGCATTGGCGTCGCGCGCCTGCATGGCCTGCCATTCCTTCGCGCCAGGGCGCCACTTGACGGGTCCGAGCCTGGCCGACTTATGGGGCCGCCGCGCAGGTACCGCGGCTGGCTTCAGTCGCTATTCGGCCGCCCTCAAGCGCTCGGAACTCGTCTGGAACGCCCAGACGCTTGACGCATGGCTGCGCAACCCGGCCGCCGTGATTCCCGGCAACACGATGTTGTTCGACGGCATCTCGCAGGCGGGCACGCGCGCCGATCTGTTGGCCTATCTTCAGGCCGTGTCCGAAGGCCGGGTGTCGCCGCCGGACCGCAGGCCTGCGAACCTCAAACTCGCCGACGCCTCCCGACAAGTGGCCTCGATCCGCTACTGCCGCGACGCCTATCGTGTGGCCACCGCAGACGGCAGGGCACACCAATGGTGGGAATTCAACCTGCGCTTCAAGACGGACGGAAGTGCTGATGGCCCGTCGGCAGGCAAGCCGGTCATTGTCGGAACGGGCATGCAGGGCGATCGAGCGGCCATCGTCTTTTCGCGGCCGGAGGAAATCTCGACCTTCATACGCAGGGAATGCCCATGAACGGGGAACCGTTGGACCTTGCCCGACACTTGCCGAGCGAAGACCCGGGAGAACGCGCTGGCGCCCAGCCGCATGCGTCGGCAGTTCGTCGAAGAAGGCTGCTCTTCGGCATGGCGGCCGCAGCCGCGCTGGTGTCAGGGGCGCTGGTTCAGCGCTGGCGTGACGCAACGGTGGACAGCAACGTCGCTGGCATCGCAATCCATCGGACGGCGCGGGAGATGCCGCCGCTGCGGTTCCTCTCCGATACCGGCGCAGCGCTGGATCTGGTGGCGTTCCGCGGCCGTGTGGTGCTGCTCAATGTCTGGGCGACTTGGTGCGGACCCTGCCGAGAAGAGATGCCCACGCTCGATCGCTTGCAGGCGCTGCTCGGGGGTCCGCAGTTCGAGGTGGTGGCTCTTTCCATAGACGCCGGCGGAATGGCTGCGGTGAAGCCATTCTTCGACAAGATCGGCATCCGGCACCTGCGGCCCTACATCGACGGTTTTCACGAAGCCGGCGCCATCGTGGGAACGGGGGTGCCACTCACGCTGCTGATCAATCCGCAGGGACGTGAAATCGCCCGCAAGCTCGGTGGGGCCCACTGGGACGACCCGGCGATCGTTGAGTTGGTTCGGCACTACCTGCCGGGTAGTGAGAGGGAGAAGTCCAC
>JBKJTX010000241.1:0-3493 GCA_046590315.1 Ramlibacter sp.
CGGCCTCGCGCAATTCCTTGATGCGCGTGTTCAGCGTGTTGGGCGTGATGCCGCCCACGCTGTCCTGCAGCAGACGGAACGTTTGCGCGTGGCCGTCCCGCAAGGCCCACAACACCCGGATGGCGTAGCGCGACTCCAGCAGCCCCAGCAGTTGGCTGATGGCGGCATTGTCCTTGGAACTCATGCGCGGGCACTCCTCGAGCCGGTTTTGTTTTTTCGACGGCGGGGAGGCGAGTGTACGCAGTTCCTGCTATGCAAACAATAGCAGCCGTCGGCAAACAGCAACGGGCGAGGATCAGGATTCGGCGGTGAAGCCGATCTTCTTGACCAGTGGCCCCCAGCGCGTGAATTCGTCTTTCTGGCTCTTGTCCATTTCGGCCCCGGTCGAACCTTGCGCAATCAGGCCCATCACGGCCAGCGAATCGATCACCGTTTTTTCTTTCAGCGCGGCGTTGATGGCAGCGTTGGCATTGGCAACCACGTTCGCGGGCGTACGTGCTGGCGCATAAAAACCAAACCATTCCTCGGTAGTGAGTTCGGCAAAGCCTTGCTCGGCATACGTCGCGACTTCAGGGGTGAACGGCGTGCGTTTGGCACCCGAGGTCGCGATGATGCGCACCTTGCCGGCCTTGTGATTGGCGAGCGCGTCGCCGGTGGGTGTGGAAGTCGAGGCCAGCTGACCGCCGATCATGTCGGCCACGGCCGGCAACGAGCCGCGATACGGGACGTGTTTGAGTTCCACGCCATTGTTCATGCCCAGCAGCGCGACCAGGAAGTGCGGCGTTGAACCAGCGGCGGGAGAGCCGTAGCTGGCTTCCTTTGGATTGGCTTTGGCCCACCCCAAATAATCCTTGACGGTTTTCACGCTGGCGGGCACCAGCGGGCCCACGGTCAGCGCATGCGTCATCACGGCGCCCATCGAAACAGCCACGAAATCCTTGAACGGGTCGTATGCCAGCTTGCTGTAGATGTGGGGGTAGATCGACATGCAGGAGTAGGGCGTGAGCAGCAGCGTCGAGCCATCCGGGTTGGCGCCTTTCACCGTCTGGCAGGCGATGCGGCCGCCGGCGCCGGGCTTGTTTTCGACCACGCCGGCGTTCTTCGCGTAAGGCGTGCCGCCGAGGTGCTCGGCCACGCGTCGGCTGGTGCTGTCGGCGGTGCCGCCGGCGGGAAAGCCATTGATGATCTTCACCGCTTCGAAGGCTTGTGCCCAGGCGGAAAACGGGAACGCGCCCAGCGCGGCCGAGGAGGCGGCGAAATGGACGAACTGGCGGCGAGTGGTCATGCGAGCGGCTCCTGGGGCAGGGATGGTGCATTATTGGTTATATTCAATAACCACCTCAAGTGCATCTCCTAGGACTTACCCGCAACGAGACGAGTGCCCGTGCAACCCATTCATGGTCACGCTTGGCGGCGGCGCAGCAGGCGTTCGACCACTTCGAACAAGGCTTCGGCTGCGAGCGCAAGCACTGCCGCCGGCACCGCGCCGGCGAGCATCAGTTGGCTGTCGTTCAGAGCGAGGCCAGTGACAATCCGTTCGCCGTAGCCGCCGGCGCCGATGAAGGCGGCAATCGTCGCCGTGCCGATGCAGATGCTGGTCGCGATGCGTACGCCGGCCAGCGCGGTGGGCAGAGCCAGCGGCAGTTCGACCCAGCGCAGGCGCTGTGTCGAACTGCCCAGCGCGGTCGCGGCCTGGCGCAAACCTTCCGACACCTCCGCCAGTCCCGCGACCGTATTGCGCATGATCGGCAGCAGGGCGTACACGGTCAGCGCCGCTAAGGCCGGCACCGTCCCGATAGCGCCCAGCACCCAGATCAGCGCCGCGAGCAGAGCCAGCGAAGGGATGGTTTGCAGCAGGCCGGTGAATGCCAGCAACCCAGCGCGGACGCGCGGATGGGGAAATGCCGCGACGCCCAAGGGCACGGCGATGAGTGCGGCCACTATGACCGACACGAAAACCAATTGGAGGTGCTGGGCGGTGAGCCGTCCGAGGTCATCGGCGAAAAGCCGCGCCAGGAAGCCCCCTCGTGCGGCGGGGACGGAGGTGTCGGTGCCTGCAAGAAAATCGCGCGCGATGGCGTCGAAGGCAACGCCTTGCAACTCCGCGCGCGCATTCATTGCAATCATGGCGGGTTCATCGATCCGGCCTTGGAGTTTGTTCAGCGCCGCCCATGCGCGCGGAAAGCGACCCGGCACGTCCAGCCGGTACAAAAGCAGGGCGTCGTAGCGGGGAAAGTAGCCGAGATCGTCTTTCAGGACGGTGAGGCCGAGGTGGGTGATTTTTGCGTCGGTCGTGTAGATACCGATCACATCAACGTGACCGGCTGTGACGGCGTCGTAGGCCAGTCCATGATCCAATCCGACGGGCTGCTGCGGCAGTTGATAACGCTTTGCCAGTCCCGGCCATCCGTCCGCCCGGCCGATGAACTCGTTGGACAGGCCAAGCTTCAGCTGGCGGTGCGCGGCGAGGTCGGTCACACTGCGAATTCCGGATTTGGCAGCGACGTCTGAACGCATTGCCAATGCATAGCCGTCGTTGAACCCGAGCGGTATGGCTGCACCCAGCCCCAGCGCAGCAAGCGCCCGGTTCATTGCCTCCAGCGACATCGGCTGCGGGCTCTTGAGAATCTCCTGGGAAATGGTGCCCGCATAGTCGGGGTACATGTCGATCGCACCTGAGCGCAAGGCTTCAAAAGTGATCGCCGTATTGCCCAACCCCGGCTTGACCACGGGCCGCGCAGGCAGGTGCGGCGCCGCGGCTTGTGCGACCACCTCCGCCAGGATGTACGACTCGGTGAAACGCTTGGAACCGATTCGCAGCTGCTCGCCGTCGCCCGCCCGGATCGCGCAAACGCTGAAAAGGAGTGCGGCCGCAAGGAGGACAGAGCGTTTCATGCCCTAAGCATGCCACGCGACGGCCACGCTATCCGCCGGGCAGCTCCCCAGCCACTTCGCGGGGAATGCGCTCCGGCGCGCTTTCGTTGAGCGTGAAGTAGAAGCTCGCCCCCTCGCCGGGCAGCGACTCAGCCCATACCCGCCCTCCGTGGCGCGAGACGATCTTGCGCACCATAGCGAGGCCGATGCCCGTTCCCTCGAATTCACTGGCCGTATGGAGCCGCTGGAACGGGCCAAATAATTTATAGGCATAGGCGGGATCGAAACCGGCCCCGTTGTCCTTGACCTGGTACAGATACGAGCCATCGGGCCAGGACTGGCCGCCGAACGTGATTTCGGCGTGCGGCATCTTGGAGGTGAACTTCCAGGCATTGCCCAGCAGGTTTTCCATGACGTCAGTCAAGAGCCGGATGTCGCCCTTGGCGCGCGGGGTGTCTTCGATATGGACTGTGACGCTTCGGTGCGGATCGTGTTGGTACAGCCGCTCGCAGATGGCGCGCGCCACCGCCGACAGGTCAACGCTCTGATGCAGCAACTGGGTGCTGGACAGGTCGGCCAGGCCCAGCAAGGCATCGGTGAAGTCCCCCATGAGCTTGAC
>JBKJTX010000323.1:0-6486 GCA_046590315.1 Ramlibacter sp.
CTGTTCGTCACGCCCGAATACAACCGTTCCGTTCCGGGCGTGCTGAAGAACGCGCTCGATCACGCCTCACGTCCGTATGGCCAGAGCGCGTGGGCCGGCAAGCCGGCAGGGGTAATCGGCATCTCGGGCGGCGGCCCCGGCACGTCGATGGCCCAACAGCACCTGCGCAACGTGCTGGCCTACCTTGACGTTCCAACCCTGGGGCAACCCGAGGCCTTCATCCAGAACAAGGAAGGTTTGCTCGACGACAAGGGCGGCATCGGCATCGATGCGAGCCGCCAGTTCCTGCAAGGCTGGATGGACAAGTACGTGGCGTGGGTGAGGCTCTTCGCCGGGCGGTAACAGCGCGCCGACCCCGATACGGGCCATCAAGCTTTCCTCGCGCCGAGCTTGGATTCCTTGCCCTGCAACAGGCGAGCGATGTTCTCTCGGTGCCGCCAGGCCAGCAGCATGCCCATAGCAATCAGCGTCCCCACGACGCGCGCGTCGGTGTACCACTGCACGCGGTCGCCCAGGAGGTAGTAGGCCGGCGCGAACGCCGCCGCGACGAGAGATGCAAGCGAGGCGTAGCGGAAGAAGAACGCGATGATCAGCCAAGTGGCGGCGGTGGCCACCCCCAAGAGCAGGTTGATGCCAAACACCACACCGAAAAACGTCGCAACGCCCTTGCCGCCCTGAAACTTGAAAAACAGCGGCCACAGATGGCCGATAAATGCGGCCAACCCGACCAGCGCCACCGTCCCTTCCTCCAGCCCGTAGGCGGGGCCGAAGCGCTTCACCAGCAATATCGGCACCAGCCCTTTCAACGCATCGAGCAGCAGCGTGACGATTGCTGCGGCCTTGCTGCCCGAACGCAGCACATTGGTTGCGCCGGGGTTCTTGCTGCCGAACGTGCGCGGGTCTTTCAGGCCCATTGCGCGGCTGACGATCACGGCGAAAGACAGAGAACCCACCAGATAAGCGGCCAGCGCGGCGAGAACGGGATAGATCGATTGCAAGCGGGAAGTCTCCGGGTGAGAAGCTATTCTGCCAGCGCGCAGTTCACCGGCTTGGCGCCCAGCAGGCGTGCACAAACTTCCGGGTCGATGCCGACCAGGTAGCCCCGCCGCCCACCATTGATGAGAATCTGGGGCAGCGCCAGGATGGTCTCTTCGATGTACACCGGCATCGGCTTGCGCGTGCCGAACGGCGAAGTTCCGCCGACGAGATAGCCGCTGTGGCGGTTGGCAACGTCCGGCTGGCACGGCTCGACCGATTTCGCGCCGATCTGTCGGGCCAGGTTCTTGGTCGACACCTTTCGGTTGCCGTGCATCAGCACGACGAGCGGCCTTGCTTTGTCGTCTTCCATGACCAAGGTCTTGACGACGCCGAAGGGGTCGATCCCCAGGACCTGCGCACTGTGCTGCGCCCCGCCGTGTTCGAGGTAGGGGTAGGGATGCTCAGTGAAGGCCACGCCATTCGCCTTGAGAAAGGCAGTAGCGGGGGTTTCGCTGGCGTGCTCCCTTTTTGCCATCCCTACAGTGCAGGGTCCCGCATTTCCCAGCGAATCTTGTCGATCTCGGCCAGCACTTCCGGGGACAGCGTGGTGCCCCAGGCATCCAGGTCCTCATCGAGCTGCGCCATCGTCGTCACACCGATGATCGTGCTGGCGCAGCGCCAATTGGTGTAGCACCAAGCCAGCGCCATCCGGGTGGGCGTCATACCGTTGGCGTGGGCCAGCGCGTTGTAGCGCCGGGCCGCGGCCAGCGCTTCCGGCCGACCCCAACGTTGCTTGCGCACCGATGCGAATTTCGCGATGCGTGCGTCCTGCGGCGCGTTCGGGCCTTCGATTCCCGATTCGTCGTACTTGCCAGTGAGGAGGCCAAACGCGAGCGGCGAGTACGGGATCAGCGACACACCCAGCCGCTGCATGGTCTCGTCCAGGCCGTTGTCCAGCGCACGGCTTAGCATGTTGTAGACGTTCTGCACCGTGGCGATGCGCGGCAAGTTGTGCTGCTCGGCCAGCCGCACGAATTCATGCACGCCATAAGGCGTCTCGTTGGACAAGCCGATATGCCGGACCTTGCCCTGCTTCACCAACTGACCCAGCCCCTCGAGCTGCTCCAGGATGGAAGTCTGCGTCCGCTCTTTCGTCGGGTCGTAATAAACCGTTCCGAACATTGGCACGTTGCGCTCGGGCCAGTGGATCTGGTAGAGATCGATCACTTCGGTCTTCAGGCGCTTGAGCGACTTCTCGCACGACGCCACGATGTCCGCGGCCGTCAGCCCACCCCCTTCGCGCACCCAAGGCATGCCGCGTGAAGGCCCCGCCACCTTGGTCGCCAGCACCAGCTTGCCACGCACACCGGGGTTCTTCTGGAACCAGTTGCCGATGATGGTTTCCGTCGCGCCGTACGTTTCGGCCCGCGCGGGCACGGCGTACATCTCGGCTGTATCGATGAAGTTGACGCCGCGCTCCAGGGCGCGGGTCAGAATGGCGTGCGACGTCGGTTCGTCGACTTGTTCGCCGAACGTCATGGTGCCCAGGCACAGGGGCGTGACCTGCAGATCACTTTGGCCGAGTTGAAGTTTGTTCATGGGAAGAATGTGTACGGGATGAAAGGCAACTGCACAGAATAATCGATTTCAAGACTACGAGAGTCGCGCCTTCTCTTCTTCCTGCAGACGCAGCACTCGCCGCTGCACTTTTCCTGTTGTCGTCATCGGCAAGGCATCGATGAATTCGATCTCCTTCGGGTATTCATAGGGCGCGAGTTTGCCTTTCACATGCGACTGCAGTTGCGCGACGAGCGCGTCATCGCCTTTGAATCCAGGAGCCAACACGACGAAGGCCTTCACCTGCGCGCCACGTTCGCGGTCGGGCTTGGGCACAACCGCGGCGTTGAGCACTGCGGGGTGCTTTACCAGGCAGTTCTCGATCTCGCTCGGGCCGATGCGGTAACCGGCGGCCTTGAAGACATCGTCGGCGCGGCCCCTGTACCAGAGATAGCCGTCCTCGTCACGCGTGGCGAGGTCGCCGGTGCGGCACCAGTCGCCGGAAAACTTTGCCTGTGTAGCGTTGTCATTCTTCCAGTAGCCCAGGAAGAAGATGGGATCGGGATCGCCATGAATGTCGAAGCGATTCACAGCAACGTCGCCCGCCACACCGACGTGGCACTCGTTGCCTTCTTCGTCGATGACCGCGACGCGGTGACCCGGATACGCACGACCCATGCTCCCCGGCCGCGCGGGCCAGCCGATCCCGCCCTGGGTCTTGCCATTCATCGAGCAATTGCCGACAACGTAGTTCATTTCGGTTTGGCCGAACATTTCGTTCACGGTAATGCCGAGGTGGTCGCGGCAATACGCGAAGACGGCGTCGCCCACCGCTTCGCCGGCGCTCATCATGGCTTCGAGCTTCAACTTGAACTGCTTCGCCGGTTCGGGATACGCCTTCATCATGGCCTTCAGCGCCGTAGGAAAGAGGAAGCTGTGCGTGACGCCGTGCTCCTCCATCAGCGTGAAGGCGAGCTCGGGACTGAAGCGCCCGTTGTAAGCAATGATGGGCCGGCCAAAGTAAAGCGTCGGCAACAAGGCGTCCATCAGGCCACCCGTCCAGGCCCAGTCCGCCGGGGACCAGAAGACCGCGTCGCTTTTCTTGTTCGTCTTGCCGTCAAATCCGAACCAGTTCTGGCTGCACACAAAGCCCGACAAGTTGCCGATCATCGCGCGGTGCGGAATGAGTGCGCCTTTGGGCGGACCGGTCGTGCCGCTGGTGTAGATCAAGACGGCGCCTTCGTCGGCGAGCGTGTCCACCGGCGTGAAGCGGGCACGATGTCGCGACTGCTCGGCCTCGTAGCTGACGTCAGCTCGCGCCGCAGCTGCGCCCACCCCGATCACTTTGCGCAACGCCGGGCATTGGGTGCGCACTTCGATGACATTGCCTATCGAAGATTCGTCACACACCGCCACCACGGCGTCGCTGTCTTGCAGACGGTATTCGAGCGCATCGGGACCGAACAGGATCGACAACGGCATGGCGACAGCGCCGAGCTGAAACACCGCCATATAGGCGATGGCGGTTTCGAAACGCTGCGGCATCACGATCGCCACTCGGTCGCCGCGCCGCACGCCCAGCGAGGCGAGCGAGTGGCTCAACGCATCGGCGCGCGCTTGCATCTCCAGATACGAGAGGGTATCGGAGCCTGAAGTCGCGCCGTGCACCCGGATGGCTACACGCGCTATCCCATCGGGTGGCTGCGCCCACCGGCGGCAACAGACCTCCGCAATGTTGAAACGCTCCGGCACCTGCCAGCTGAATCCGGCGTGCATGCGCGCGTAGTTGTCTCTGCCATGACTGACCGCCATCAGCTGTCTCCTTATGATGAGGAGCAATGTAGCAAGGCCGAGGCCATGTACCAACCAAAAAAAATCGCCCGCAGCCAGTTTGTCCCTATCCGCAATCTGAAGTACCACGTGCTTACCTGGGGCGAGCCTGGACCGGGCAAAGTTCCGCTGGTCATGGTCCACGGCTGGATGGACGTCGCGGCGTCGTACCAATTCGTGGTGGACGCTTTCGCGCAGGACCATTACGTGGTTGCCCCGGACTGGCGCGGCTATGGCGCAACGGATTCTCCGGCAACAGACAACTACTGGTTCCCGGATTACATGGCGGACCTCGACTTTCTGCTCGATCACTTCTCGCCCGATGCCCCCGTCAACCTGGTCGGCCACAGCATGGGCGGCAACGTCGTGATGTTTTATTCGGGCTCGCGGCCGGAACGCGTGCGTCGGCTGGTGAACCTCGAAGGTTTCGGCATGGGCGTGACGCGGCCTTCACAAGCCCCCAAACGCTACGCGAAGTGGATGGACGAACTGAAGTCGTTCCACCGCGGCGAAAAAGCGCTGAAGCCCTATGACTCCGTCACCGGCGTGGCACGCCGCCTGATGAAGACGAACAAGCGGCTCAGCCAGGACAAGGCGGAGTGGCTGGCAACGCACTGGTCGCAGCAGGACGCGAGTGGGCAATGGCGCATCCTGGGTGACCCCGCGCACAAGATCGTCAATGCGCAGCTCTTCCGGGTCGATGAGGTGCTCGAAATCTACAAGGCGATCTCGGCGCCCACGCTGAACGTCGAAGCGAGCGACGACAGCCTTTCGCAGTGGTGGTCGGGCAAGTACACCCTGGCTGAGTACCACGAACGTCTGCTGTGCGTGCCGGATTGCCGTACAGCGGTCGTGCAGGATGCCGGGCACATGCTGCATCACGACCGCCCCGAGCAAATTGCTGGGCTGATTGAAGGCTTTTTGGGCGCTTGAGCTCTTCAACCGCGAAATATTACCGCTGGGCTGCCGGTTGAGCAGTTCAAGACGTAACAACGCTTGAAGTAGGACAGCTCCTACCTCACAGTAGCGTCACCAAGTGTGTTCAGGGTGACGAATGCGTAGGTTTTGTTGGTTACTGTTGCTCGCGGGCCTGATGCCCAGCGCCGCGATGGCCGATGAGTTCGACCAGGGCCTCGCCACGTTATGGGAAGTGCTTTGGCACCAGAGCGGCACACCGACGCGCATCGTTCGTTGGGAAAACGACATCCGTGTGCGCATCAGCGGCGTCAACGCCGCGGCGCATCGCGAACACACCCTGCTGGCGCTTCGCACCGTCGCGGGCGAAGCCGGCGTCAAGCTCATCGATGTGAGTAGCCAGGCCGACGCCGAGCAGATCGCCAACCTGAACGTCGAGATCACGCCCGACACCGCGCTGGAAGACAACCAGCCCTGCGTGACTTACCTGGACTTCAAGCACGAGACCAAGATCGATTCCGCAACCGTGCAAATGCGCGGCAAGGACGCGTGGCGCTGCGCGTATCACGAAGCGATGCATGTCATGGGCGTGCGCGGCCACCCGGCCGGCCAAACTGTGCTCAGCTATTTCCCCTGGAAGATCGACGGCCTGATGCACCTGGACAAGGTCATGCTGCGCGCGTGGTATTCGCCGCGCATGGCCGGCGGGATGACACCGTTCGAGGCGCTACCCGTCCTGGCCGACGAACTGGTCGCCACTCAGCCGAACAAGGCGTTGGCGCAGCAGGCCCGCGATGGGTTTTACGCCAGCACCCTCCAGCAGATGCATGCCTACGCCAATGGTCAGGGCGACGTGCCAACGGTCGTCAAGCGTTCCGGCAAGGCGACGAGCGAAGGCATTCGCTTCGGCCGCGGCGAGATGAGCTACTTCCTGGGCATCGCCTATCTCGAAGGCACCACGGCCCCCCGCGACGCGTCCCAGGCCGTACGCTGGCTCGAACGGGCGGCCACCATGGGCAACCGTGGCGCACAGGCGAAACTAGGTGCCTTCAAACAATAACCGCCCCCATGCGAGAATCCTGCCTCTGAAGGATTTCTCGACCATGGAAGCAGAACGCATCAACCTCATCGGCGGCAAGCTCGCCGACCTTTCCGTCCGCACCGAAGCCCTCCGGGGGTATCTTTGACTTCGATGCCAAATCGGAG
>JBKJTX010000505.1:0-3774 GCA_046590315.1 Ramlibacter sp.
CCCACCACCAGGTTGCTCGAAACCTCCCACACCATCGGTTCCCAGAGCGGGTGGGAGCGGCCCTCGCGCGTCAAATCCATCCAGGTGACGATGCTGTTGAAGCCGATCTGGATCAGCAGAATCACGGCCCAGAAGCCGACTTCAAAAAACCGCTGATAAGGCCTGAAGCGCTCGAGCCAGGGAGTGGAAGCGTCGGACATGGGGCCCGAGTCTACGCAACGAGCTCGTGGCTTCGTCCCGCCGCGCCGCCGCTCGTCACAAACCGGCCCCGTTTCGTCACCCTGCAGCCGCTGCGTTGGCCGTGCCCGCTCACCATCGCGGCTCCAGAAAGAAAGAAAGCATGAACCGCCGACACGACATCGACGCATTGCGCGCCCTGGCATTCGCCCTCGTCATCCTTTACCACGTGGCCATGTACTACGTCGCCGGTTGGGGCTGGCACCTGAAGAGCCCCCACGCGGCCGAGTGGTTGCAGTGGCCCATGCGCGCGCTCAACCTCTGGCGCATGGACCTGGTGTTCCTGATCTCGGGCCTAGCGATCGGCTTTTTGCGGCGCGGCCAGACGCGGTGGGCATTGCTAAAGCAGCGCAGCATACGACTGCTGCTGCCGCTGGCTTTCGGCATGGCGGTGATCGTGCCGTTCCAGCCCTACGCCCAGGCGCTCGCCCATGGCGCCATCCAGCCGGGCTTGGGCGACTTCTTGTTGCGCTACTACACGGGCGGGCCCTGGCCGCGAGGCGCCTTTGACGGGTGGGAGGCAGGGGTCACCTGGAACCATCTCTGGTATCTGCCATACCTGTGGGCGTACACGGCCATGTTGCTCCTGCTGGCGCCGTTGCTCGATACCGCCGGTGGCGAGAAACTGCGCGACGCGTTCACCGGCCTGCGCGGTGCCCGCCTGCTCGCTGCGCCGGCGCTGCCTCTCATGGCGTTCACGCTGATGTTGCGCCCCCACTTCCCGCCCACGCACGATCTCGTTAACGATGCATGGCTGCACGCGATTTACTTCACGCTCTTTCTCTACGGCTATTGGATCGGTGTGAACCGCGGCTTCTGGGCCGAAGCCACGCGGCTGCGGCATGTTTCGCTGCTGCTGGCCATCGCCCTGTTTGGCCTCATGGCCGGTCTGCAGATTTGGAATCCGCTGGCCAACCTCGACGGATTGCGGCCGTGGTTGCAAGTGATGGCCAACGCCTACCTGTGGGCGGCCATTCTCGCGATTCTGGGCTGGGCCCACCACAAACTCAACCGCCCGTGGCCCTGGCTTTCATGGGCCAATGAGTCGGTCTATCCGTGGTACATGCTGCACCAGACGATCATCATCGTGCTGATCTTCTGGCTGGCGCCCCTGCACTTGGCGCCGGGGTGGGAGGCCGTCTTGCTCGTGCTCGGGACCCTCGCCGGCTGCTGGAGCATCACGGCCTGCGTGCGACGCACCCACTGGCTGCGCCCGCTGTTCGGCCTCAAGCGGCGAGCGCCTTCTCGATATCCTTCGCCAGCTTTGTCGGTTCATCGGCCGGCGCGTAGCGCTTGATCACCTGGCCGTCCTTGCCGACGAGGAATTTCGTGAAGTTCCATTTGATGGCCGTGCTGCCCAGAAGGCCTGGCGCTTCTTTGGAAAGCCATTGGTACAGCGGGTCGGCGCTTGGGCCCTTCACGTCGATCTTGGACATCATTGGGAAACTCACGCCGTAGTTCACCTGGCAAAACTGCGCGATCTCGGAGTTCTCTCCCGGGTCCTGCGCGCCGAACTGGTCGCAGGGAAAGCCCAGCACTGCCAGCCCCTGCTTTGCGTAGGTCTTGTGCAACTCTTCCAAACCGCCGAACTGCGGCGTGTAGCCGCAGGCGCTTGCGGTGTTGACGATCAGCAGCGTTTTGCCTTTGAATTGAGACAGGGAAACAGTCTTGCCATCGATCTGTTTCGCCTCAAAATCATAGATGGTTTTCATGGCGTCATTTTGCGCCAACCCCTTCGCTCTGCGGTGCGGCGGAAGGCCACGCCGACCAGACGGCGGCAGCCAGGATCAAGGCTGCGCCTGCAGCGACGCGCGGTGTCATTTCCGCGGCGCCAAGGAGCACGGACGACAGGCTTGCGAACACCACTTCCGACAGCATGATCAAAGCTGAGGTATGCGCGTCCAGGCGTGAAGCGCCGTACTGCAGCGCGACGTTGCTGGCGAGAAACCCGAGGCTCAGCGCCAAGCCGACCCCGACCCACTCGGCTTGCGGCGCCGGCGGAGCCGCCACCGCGCCCAAGGCCATCCCCAGCGTGGCGGCGATTGCGGCGAGCAAGGCGCCGCCCGCGAACATCGCAAGAATGCGCGACGCGGGTTCTACGCGCTGCAGCTTGCGCAGAAGAATATTGGTCAGCGCGAAGCTGAACCCGCCCATCAGGGCCAACCAGTCCGAGATGCTTTCGGGGACCGGCCAGCCCGAGCCGGGTGTCTTGAGAACGATCACTACGCCCGCCATCGCCAGCGCCAGGCGCAGCAACCCCACTGGCGTCGGCCGCTCTCCCAGCATGGGCCAGGCGAGCACCACCGTCCAGGCCGGCATCAAGTAGAACAGCAGTACGACGCGCACGACGTCGCCGACGGTCACCGCCCAGTTAAAGCCGACATTGGTCATGCCGGCGGCGGCCAGGAGCAGCCACAACAGCGGCTCGCGGGCAAAACCGCTCAAGGCGCGCGGCCGCACGCACAAAAGAAGCGAGAGCGAAATGAGGTAGACGAAAGACGTGGCCCACAGCGGATGCAGGCCCTGGCCCTGGAGCTGGCGGAAGGGCCACCACGATACCCCCCACACAAACGCGTTCAACACCAGCGCGAGCGCCGGCAACAAGCTAGCCATGCAGGTTGTCGTGGCGGGCGATCCGCAGCAGGTGCTCCACTTCCTCGGGGTAGACGCGGCAGTTCCTCTCATGCCAGCGCATGATCAGCCACATCATGCCGGCGACCACCAGTCCGAAGGCGGTAATCGCGCCGAACGCCGACATGCCGAAGCCGGTCGACAGGCTGTAGAAAGCACCCAGACCCAGGATGCAAGCCTGCTCGTTGAAATTCTGAACGGCGATCGAGCGGCCGGCACCCATCAGGTTGTGGCCGCGGTGCTGCAGCAGTGCGTTCATCGGCACCACCAGAAAACCGCCGAGGGCGCCCATCAGGATCAGGAACGGCGCGGCGACCCACACGTTGTGAATGAAGTTCATGACGATGATCAGAACGCCCATGAGGATGCCCATGGGGATTACCTTGGTCGCGATATCCAGCCGCATGCGCATGGACGCCACGATGGCGCCCACGGCGGTGCCAATCGCCACCACCCCGCCCAGCGATGACGCCTGCGTGGTGCTGTAGCCGAGCGCGGCGGCGCTCCAGGCGAGGATGATGTAGCGCAGGTTGCCGCTCACGCCCCAAAACAGTGTCGTGGTCGCCAGCGAAATCTGGCCCAACTTGTCACGCCAGAGGCGCGAGTTGCAGATCCAGAAATCGGGAACCAGCTCCAGCGGGTTCTTGGGCATCGCTCGCATTTCAACGCCGGTGAGCGGGATGCGCGTGTTGAACCAAGCCGCCAGCACGTAAATGAAGATGAGCACGAAGATGGCAGCTTCGGGCGGCGTATCGATGCCCGTATCAATCATCGGAAAGTCCAGCGCAAGCATTCGGCTGGACAGCGTATTGCCCACCAGCTGCCCGCCCAGAAGAATGCCAAGGATGATGGACGCAATGGTGAGTCCCTCAATCCAACCATTGGCTTTGACCAGCTGCGAGGCCG
>JBKJTX010000070.1:0-8366 GCA_046590315.1 Ramlibacter sp.
GGGGCGGAGGCCGCTCGTGCTTTTATGCTCGAATGGCTGAAGGAGATCGAGTACGAAAAGCACCTGTACGACGGCGAAGACAGCGAGCGCGTCGCGGCCACGCGCTGGACCAACGTGCTGGAGTTCTGCGACTGGATGTCGGCGCGCGCCGGCGGCGACATCGACGACACGGCAGGAGTCTCGATCGCCAGCGAAAAGAAAACACTGCTCGAAGTCGCGCAGACCATCGCACTGCTGTCCACCATCAGCGAACGCGAGCAGGACCAGAACGTGGTGACGCTGTCGACCCTGCACGCCGCCAAAGGTTTGGAGTGGCCGCACGTGATGCTGGTCGGCGTGGTGGAAGGGCTGTTGCCCTTCAAGCTCGGCGACGACGCCGGCCCTTCCGGCAAGGCCGTCGGGGCCATGTCGGAAAGCATTTTGCAACGCTTGCAGGAAGAGCGGCGCCTCATGTACGTGGGCATCACGCGCGCGCAGCGCTCGCTGGCGGTGAGCTGGACCAAGAAGCGCAAGAAGGGCCGCGAGATGATCGCGGGCCAGCCCAGCCGCTTCATCGGCGAGATGGCGCTCGAGAAAATGACGACGAAGGAAGATCCGCGCGAAAAGCTGAAGGCGCTGCGCGCCGAGTTCGCAAAGAAGGCGATAGAGAGTGCAGCGGCGGCGGCCGCCGCCGGCCCGGGGTGAGGTTCAAAACATCGGGTAAGGCTGCTCGTCCGGCGTTTCCAGCGCCAGCGCGCGAAAGTGCGCTTGCCAGCCCGGCCGGAAGTTGTGCGGGTCGCGCGCGGCCAGGTAGTTCACCAGGTCGAAGTGATTCACCTTGTGCGGCACCGGCACCAGGTCGAGCTGTGCCTTGCCGTTGATGTGCGCCATGATCGAGCGGGCCATCAGCGAGTAAACGAACGACGTTGAACCGATACCGTCAAGCCCGACGCCTGGGAAGTAGGCGTTGGCGACATCGAGGCTGCGGACGAGTCCGCCGCAGCGCGCGGCCAGCGCGCCCAGCGTGCGGATTGACGCGATCGCCGGCGACTCGAAGTACGACAGGTCCAGACCGTAGCCGGTTCCCCACAGAAGCAGGTCGGCGTCGACCCTCGCGCCGTCCGACAGCGTGAGGGTGCGGCCCTTCACAGCGCTCACTTCGCCGCTATGGCGCTCGATCGCGCCGAAGTTGGCGAGCATGCGAGGGCGCCCGGGAATAAGCTGGTCTTGCAGGATGTCGTAGTCGCGATCGGGAATGATTGCGCCAATACCGAATTTGTCATAGCGCGCGCGCATGTCGCCGCCGATCGCGGCGGTTTGTTGCGCGGGCGTCATGCCGCTCATCTGCAGCTTGGCATAGGGGCGCACGCTGCCGGCGATGTGCTTGGGTTTGCTGGTGGGCACGAACCACTTGAGGCCTCGGTGCACCCACACCACCCGGCGTGCCGCGTGCTCGAAGCACAGATCCAGAAGGTCAAAGGCCGAGGCCCCGCCGCCCACCACGACCACGTCGCGGCCCGCAACTTCCTTGCCGTCGCGCAGCTCGCTGGAATGCAGTTCGCGCACTTCGCTGGCCGTGCGCGCTATTTGGGGCACCAACGGAACATTGTGAGCGCCACCCGTCACGACGAGGTGGCGCGCCCACACCGCGCCGCGCGGCGTGGTGATCGCCCAGCCGCCATCGGATTCGCGCGCCGAGAGCACGGGTGTATCCAGCGCGATGCCGTCCGCCAGCGCAAAGCGATCGACCCAGGCCTGGATGTTGGCCGCGATGTCGCCCTGGTAGGCGCTGGCCAGTGGCAGGTCGCCAAGCGTCCAGTCGGCAGGGCTGATCTGAATGTCCTGCCATGGCGGCAACTGGCGCCACAAGCCCCCTACGCCCAACTGCCGCTCAAAGGCCCGCGCTCGAAGGCCAGCCTGGCGCGCGTAATGCAGATGAATGACACCCCCGATGCCCGCGCCTACGATGGCGACATCCAACTGTTCGGGTTCACTGTCCATGGGGGCTCCTTGAGGTCGGACCCACTATAGCTGGCTGGACGTGGCCGCGAGCCCGCCCCTGGGTTGTGTCTCTTGACCGGAACCTATAAGTTTGCGACGCTGAAAGCCCAGAAGGAGACCGCCATGAACACAGCCAAGATCTTCGCTATCGTGGCGCTTGCACTCACACCGGCAATCGCCTGCGCGGCTGGAAGCGTCGTCGATGGCAACTGGATGGTGCTGAAAGACGACAATTCGCGGGACCTCAATTCCGTCGTGAGCTTCAAGGTTGCCAGCGAGACTATCGAGCTGTCCACTCTGAGCGGCATCTCGTATAAAGCCACGCTCGATGGCGCGGACGCCAAGGTTGCGGGCGACCCAAACTCCACGCATGTCTCTGTCACCATGCCAACCAAGAACGTGTTACTCGAGATCTCCAAGAGGGACGGCAAGCCCTGGCTGTCCATGCGCATGGAAGTCGACGCCGAAGGCAAGACGGCAAGAGTGACCTGGAAGAACCTGGGTACTGAGAAGAGTGGCAGCTACGTGATGGCCAAGCAGTAGCTGTCCTGCCCGCAGCGGCGCGTCGTTAATACAGACCGAACTCGTACTCCACCGTGATCGGTGCGTGGTCGGAGAAGCGCTCGGTCTTGTAGATTTCCTCCTTGCGCGCGAGCGACGCCAACGCCGGCGTGGCCAGGTGATAGTCCAGCCGCCAACCCACGTTGTTCAGGTACGCCTGGCCGCGGTTGCTCCACCAGGTGTACGCCGCCTCTGTGGCTTCGGGCTGCAGCCTTCGATACACATCGACCAGGCCGGTCTCAGACACGAGCTTGGACATCCAGGCCCGCTCCTCAGGCAGGAAGCCGCTGTTCTTCCGGTTACTGCGCCAGTTCTTCAGGTCCTGCTCCTTGTGGGCAATATTGACGTCGCCGCACAGGATGAATTCGCGCTGCTCCTTCAGCTTCAGAAGGTGCGGGTCGAATTCGCTCAGGAACCGGAACTTGGCCTGCTGGCGGACGTCGCCAGACGATCCGCTCGGGAAGTAGCAACTGATGATCGACAGCTTGCGCTGCGGGGTGTCGAACCGCAGCTCCACATAACGGCCCTCCGCGTCGAATTCGCTCGAGCCGTAACCCACGATCACGTCGCTGGGTGCATGCTTGCTGTACACGGCGACGCCTGAATAGCCTTTTTTTTCGGCAAAGTGAAAGTAGCCTTTGAGCCCCGCCTGCTCTTCGAACCGTCCTTCGACGTCGACGGCTTGGGCCTTGACTTCCTGCAGGCAAATACAATCGGGCCGGGTCTTGGCCACCCAGGCGAAGACGCCCTTGCTGGCAGCCGAACGAATGCCGTTCAGGTTAAGACTGGTCAATTTGAAGAAGGACTTGCCCATGGCGTTCAAAGATGCGGCCCAGGACGATCTGGCCCAGGAGTTTCTGCAGTTTTCTGTCGAGTCGGGCGTGTTGCGTTTCGGCGAGTTCAAGACGAAGGCCGGTCGGCTCTCTCCGTATTTCTTCAATACCGGCCTGTTCGACGACGGCGCCAAGCTCGGGCGGCTGGCGCAATTCTATGCACAGCGCATCATCACCTCCGGCATCGCGTTCGACATGATTTTCGGGCCCGCCTACAAGGGCATTCCGTTGGCTGCCGCCGTGGCGATCGAACTGGCTCGCCTGGGCCGCAACGTGCCCTACGCCTACAACCGCAAGGAGGCCAAGGACCATGGCGAGGGCGGAACGCTGGTAGGTGCGCCGGTGCAGGGGCGCGTGCTGATCATCGACGATGTGATCACAGATGGCGCCTCCAAGCGGGAAGCACGCGACATCATCCAGGCCGCCGGGGCGTCCGCCTGCGGCGTCGCCATTGCGATGGACCGGCAGGAAATGGCCACCGAGAATGGCATAGCCGTCACTTACAGCGGCGTGCAATATGTGCAGAACCAGCTCGGATTGCAGGTTTGCGCGATTGCGCGGCTGGCCGATATGCTCCAGTATCTGGAAAAACGCAACGGGGAAGGTCTTGGCGCCTACCATGAGCAGGTGCTCGCTTACCGCCAACGCTATGGAGTCGTATAGACAAGGACGGGTCGTGCCAGGTTCGTGGGGTCATCACATTGCCGCAGGGTTGCTCCTGGCGGGTTGCGTCGCAGAGGCCTCGGCCCAAGGGGACGGCATTTTTACGTGTGTCGACAGCAAAGGCAGGCGCCTCACGGCCGACCGGCCCATTGCCGAATGCAACGACCGCGAGCAAAAAGTGATTGCCCCGAGCGGCACCTTACTGCGCAAGATCGGGCCATCCCTCACCGCCGACGAGCGGGCGGCCGAGGACGAAAAGCAGCGCAAGGCGACCGACGACCGTAATCGCGCACTCGAGGAAAAAAGGCGCGACCGCGCCCTGCTTACCCGTTACCCCGATCGCGTGACCCACGACAAAGAGCGGGCGATTGCGCTTGCTACCGCGGACGGCGTCATCGCCACCGCCGCCAAGCGCAGTAGCGAACTGGCCGCGGAGCGCAAGCGCCTGGAAGCGGAGCTGGAGTTTTTCAAGGGCAACCCGTCCAAAATGCCGTCCCAGTTGAAGCGCCAAGTCGATGAAAATCAGCAGAACATCGAAGCGCAAAAGCGCTTCCTGGCCAACCAGGAAGCCGAAAAGAAGCGCATCAATTTGCGCTACGACGAGGAGCTGGTGCGGCTGAACCAGCTGTGGGCGATCCAGGGCGGGCCGACGACGTCGCCGACACAAGTGCCGACTGCGAAACGCTGACGCCTGCCTTGCCAGCCACCTAACCCAACTTCTTGCGCAGCAACTCGTTCACTTGCGCCGGATTGGCCTTGCCCTTGCTCGCCTTCATGGTCTGACCGACCAGCGCATTGAAAGCCTTGTCTTTGCCAGCCTTAAACTGCGCGACATTGTCGGGGTTGGCCGCAATCACCTCGTCGATGATTTTTTCTAGTGCGCCGCTGTCGTTCATCTGCTTCAGGCCTTGGCGTTCGATGATGGCGTCCACATCGTTGCCCTCGCCGCTCCAGAGCGAATCGAACACTTGCTTGGCGGCGTTGTTCGAGATCGTGCCGTCGGCGACACGCGTGACCAGCGCGCCCAGAATCTGCGGGTTCACCGGCGCCGACTCGATGGTCGCTTCGCCTGCGTTCACACGCCGCGACAGCTCACCCATGATCCAGTTGCTGGCCAGCTTCGGCTGGCCGCTCGTCTTCGCTGCCGCCTCGAAGTAGGCAGCCATCGCCTTGCTCTGCGTGAGCGTTGTCGCGTCGTACTCGGGCAGGCCATACTCCCGCACGAAGCGCGCCGCCATCACTCGCGGCAATTCCGCCATCTGGCCACGCACACGCTCCACCCACTCGGGCGCCACCACCAGCGGCGGCAGGTCCGGGTCGGGAAAGTAGCGGTAGTCGGCAGCGTCCTCCTTGGTGCGCATCGCGCGGGTCTCACCCGTGTCGGGATCGAACAGCACCGTGGCCTGCTGGATCGCGCGGCCGTCCTCGATCTCGTCGATCTGCCAGTGGATTTCGTAGTCGATCGCCTGCTGCATGAACTTGAAGCTGTTCAGGTTCTTGATTTCGCGGCGCGTGCCCAATGCGTCGCCGGGCTTGCGCACGGAGACGTTCGCGTCGCACCGAAAACTGCCTTCCTGCATGTTGCCGTCGCAAATGCCGATCCACGTCACGATCTTGTGCAGCTCCTTCGCGTAGGCGACCGCCTCGTCGGATGACCGCATGTCCGGCTCCGTCACGATCTCCAGCAACGGCGTGCCGGCTCGGTTCAAGTCAATGCCCGATTGGCCGACGAAATCCTCGTGCAGCGATTTGCCCGCGTCTTCCTCTAGATGCGCGCGCACCAAGCGGACCGACATCTTGTCCCGCGCCGCGTCGGCGCCCTTGCCTGTAACGAGAAAGAACTCCACCACACCGCCCTGCACCACTGGAATTTCGTACTGGCTGATCTGGTAGCCCTTGGGCAGGTCGGGATAGAAGTAGTTCTTGCGCGCGAAGATGCTGCGCTCGGCGATGGTGGCGTTGACAGCCAAGCCGAACTCGATCGCGCGCTCCACCGCGCCCTTGTTCATCACCGGCAGCGTGCCGGGCAGCGCGAGGTCCACCGGGCATGCCTGCGTATTGGGCTCAGCGCCAAACGCCGTCGGCGCCCGGCTGAAGATCTTCGACTGCGTAGAGAGCTGGGTGTGCGTTTCAAAGCCGATCACGACTTCGTAGCCCCGAATCAACTTGCCCCGCATGGCGGCTTCGGTCATTTCAGAAACCCTCCGGTTTGCGCAGGTGAAAGTCGGTCGCTTGCTGGAAGCGATGGGCGGCGTTCAACAGTTTTCCTTCGCAGAAGTAGTTACCGAGCAGCTGCAAGCCCACTGGCATCTGCCCCTCGCCGAAGCCGCATGGAATGCTCATGCCCGGCAGCCCTGCGAGCGAGCCTGGCAGCGTGAAGATATCGGCGAGGTAGTCCGCCAGGGGGTCGTTGCCATGCTCGCCGAGCTTCCACGCGACGCTGGGCGCCACCGGCCCGGCGATCACGTCGCAACTCCGAAACGCCTGCTGGAAGTCGTCGGCGATCATTCGGCGAATCTTCTGCGCCTGCAGGTAATACGCGTCGTAGTAGCCGTGCGATAGCACGTACGCGCCGATCATGATGCGGCGCTTGACTTCGTCGCCAAAGCCTTCGGCGCGGGTCTTCTTGTACATGTCGAGCAAATCGCCATACTGCTTGGCGCGATGGCCGAACTTCACGCCATCGAAGCGCGAAAGGTTGGATGACGCTTCTGCCGGCGCGATGATGTAGTAGACGGGAATGGCGAGCTCGGTGCGGGGAAGCGAGACGTCGACCAGCTTGGCGCCGAGCTTTTGGTAGTCCTTGAGCGCCGCGTCAATGGCGGCCCGCACGTCGGGCGCGAGACCCTCGCCGAAGAACTCGCGCGGCACACCGATGCGCAAGCCGTCGATCGAGCCGTTCAACGACTTCGTGAAATCTTCCGCCGGAACGTCGAGCGATGTCGAATCGCGGTCGAGGTCGGGACCGCACATCGCCGACAGCAGCAAGGCGCAATCTTCGGCGCTGCGCGCCATCGGCCCGGCCTGATCGAGGCTCGAGGCGAAAGCGATCATGCCGTAGCGCGATGCAACCCCATACGTGGGCTTGATGCCGGTGATGCCGCAGAACGCGGCGGGCTGGCGGATGGAGCCGCCCGTGTCGGTGCCGGTCGTGGCCGGGGCCAGACGCGCCGCAACCGCCGCCGCGCTGCCGCCGGAGGAGCCCCCCGGGATGCGCGACGTATCCCAAGGATTCCGGGCGAGCTTGTACGCGGAGTTTTCGTTAGAGGAGCCCATCGCGAATTCGTCGCAATTGAGCTTGCCGAGCGTCACCGCGCCGGCCTTTGCAAGGTTCGCGACGACCGTGGCATCGAACGGCGAGCGGTAGCCCTCCAGCATCTTCGAGCCCGCCGTGCTCACGAAATCCTTCGTGACGAAGATGTCCTTGTGGGCGATCGGCACGCCCAGCAGCGGCGCCGTGTCGCCCGCGGCAATGCGCTTGTCGGCTTCCTGCGCCTGGGCCAGCGTCACGCTTTCGTCGATTGCCAGGTACGCGCCCAGCGATTCGTGCTGGGTGCCCCGCGCGAGAAAGTGCTTTGCCACCTCCACCGCCGAGAGTTCCTTCGCGGCGAGCTGGGCGGCCAACGCCGCGACGCCGAGATCGTGCAGCGCCGCCATCACTCGATGACCTTCGGCACAAGAAACAGCCCGCGCTCGACGTACGGTGCGCTGCGCTGATTGGCCTCGCGCTGGTTCGGCTCGCTCGCCACATCCTCGCGCAGGCGCAGGGCCACGTCTTGCACCGCGGCGACGGGGTGCGACAGTGGCTCAACCCCGGTCGTATCCACAGCCCGCATCTTCTCCACAATGCCAAAAAAGCCATTGATCTGCGCCAGCATGCGCTCGCTCTCCTCGGGGTTCAGATCCAGCCGGACCAGGTTGGCGATTCGGGCAATGTCTTGGGGGGTCAGGGCCATGGGGAAAGCTGCTCGAAAAACAGAGGTAAGCGCGACAATTCGGGCCGCGCGCGGCCGGTTGTTCACAGGGGATCGGGTATTATCCCGCCTTTGGTGTGACGGCCGCGCAAGCGGCCTTTTTCGCAGAGTCGAGAGAAGAAAGAGGACCTCCTGATGTTCGGATCTTTCCGTCGGTATTTTTCGACCGACCTGGCAATCGACCTGGGCACCGCCAATACCCTGATCTTCGTGCGGGACAAAGGCATCGTGCTGGACGAACCGTCGGTCGTCGCGATCCGGCATGAAGGCGGGCCCCAGGGCAAAAAGACCATCCAGGCCGTCGGCCGCGAAGCCAAGGCCATGCTGGGCAAAGTGCCCGGCAACATCGAGGCCA
>JBKJTX010000329.1:0-4177 GCA_046590315.1 Ramlibacter sp.
CGAGCCGGCACATGGCCCTCTACGGCACGACCAGCCGGCACCTGGGCAATGTGGCTGTGGCATGTCGCAAGCACGCGTCCATGAACCCGAACGCGGTAATGCGCGAGCGCTTCACCATCGAGGAGCACCAGGCTTCGCGCATGGTGGTGGAGCCGTTCCACCTGCTGGACTGCTGCCTGATCAGCGACGGCGGCGTCTGCCTCATCGTGACTTCCGCCGAGCGCGCGAGAGACCTCAAGCAAAAACCGGTGCTGATCTCCGGCATGGGGCAGGCCTACACATCGCAGAACATGGAGCGTGAGGACTGGTGGTATGTGCCGCACCAGAAGGACGCTTTGAACCGGGCTTACAAAATGGCCGGCGTGGGACCGAAGGACATCGATGTCGCGCAGCTCTATGACAACTTCACCATGAGCGTGCTGCTGTGGCTGGAACACGCCGGCTTCTGCGGCGTGGGCGAGGCGGGGCCATTCACCGACGGCGGCCGCATCGAGCTGGGCGGGCAACTGCCGGTCAACACCGCTGGCGGCAACCTGTCGGAGTCGTACATGGAAGGTTGGCTGCACGCGGTGGAAGGCGTGCGCCAGGTGCGTGGCGAATGCGGCGAGCGCCAGGTGAAGGGAGCCGAGACCTGCCTGGTCACCGGCCGCGGCATGACGCTCAACTGCGCCAACGCGATGATCCTGCGCGCCGCTTGAAGGAACCCCAGATGACCGAAGCCAAGACCTACGACAAGCCGCTGCCCACGCTGGACGAGGGCAATACGCCGTTTTGGACCGCCGCGCGCGCGGGCAAGCTGACGCTTCAGCATTGCGAGGCCTGCGGCAAGCCGCGTTACCCGATCAACCACGTGTGTCCGCACTGCCTTTCGGACAAATTCGAGTGGAAGGTCGTCTCCGGCCGCGGCACGGTCTACTCCAGCATCGTGTTCCACCAGGTCTACCACCAGGCGTTCGCCGGCGACGTGCCGTACAACGTCTCGCTGATCCAGCTGGAAGAAGGCCCGCGCATGATCAGCAACGTGGTGGGCATCCCGCCGTCCGAGGTGAAGGTGGGCGACCAGGTGCAGGTTGTGTTCGACCCCGTCACGCCCGAGATCTCCATCCCGCGCTTTGAGCGCATCGCCTAAGGAAGTGCCATGCGTGACGACCTTCCGTTCGTGCTGATGCGCGGTGGCACCAGCAAGGGCGTGTTCCTGCGCGCCGAAGACGTGCCCACCGACCGCGCGCAATTGACCAAGCTGCTGCTGGACCTGTTCGGCAGCCCCGATCGGCGCCAGATCGACGGCCTGGGCGGCGCCGACAAGCTCACCAGCAAGGCGGCCATCATCGGCAAGCCGGTGCGCGAAGGCACTGACGTGACGTATCTGTTCGGGCAGGTCGGCACGGTGCGGGCCGAGGTCGACTACAACCTCAACTGCGGCAACCTCACCGCCGCTGTCGGCGTGTACGCGATCGAGGAAGGCTTCGTGGCACCCGTGGAAGGCACGACGGTTGTGCGCGTGCACAACATCAACACCGACCGCGTGATCCGGGTTGAAGTGCCGGTGCAGGGCGGCAAGCCGGCGTGGCGCGGCGACTTGGCCATCGGCGGGGTGCCGGGTACCGGTGCTCCGATCACGCTGGACTTCTCGCAGGCGGTCGGCGCCATCACGGGCAAGCTGCTGCCGACCGGCAATGTCGTCGACGTGCTGGACGTGCCGGGCGTCGGCTCGGTGGAGATGTCCATCGTCGACGGTGCCAACCTGGCGGTCTACGTGCACCACAACGTCCTGCGTATGACGGGCATCGAGGCGCCGGAGGAGATCGATGCCGACGTCGACCTCAAGACGCGCATGGACGCGATCCGCCAAGTCGTGGCCTACCGGTGTGGGTTGGCCGAGTACTGGAACGGCCGGCAGGTGCCGTCGACGCCCATGCTCATCGTTGTGAGCCCACCGCAGGACTACCGCACCTGCACGCAGGGCGACCTGATCGCAGCGGCCGACGTCGATCTCGTAGTGCGGCAATTCGCATCGGGCTCGGCCAGCAAAACGCTAGCGGCCACGTTGACCGCCACCACCGGCATCGCCTGCCGCGTGGGCGGCACGCTGCCCCACCGGATCATGACGGCGGCGCGCGGAGTGGCCGCGCGGCCACTGGTTTTCGGACACCCCTCAGGCATCATCCGTGTCGAGGCGGAGGTGGACGCTTCGGGCAAGAACATCCAGCGGCTGGCGGTGCAGCGCACGGCGCGGAGACTCGCGGAGGGACGTGCTTACTTGAAGGGCTCGTTCTAGGGCAAGATGCAACCACCCATCGCTCTCATTAGCGGCCCGCTTGTTGAGGCGTCAAGCTGGGCACCAACGGCCGATCACTTGGGTGCCAAAGGTTGGTCTGTTCAAGTCCCAGATGTTTTATCGGCCGCAGACGAAATTCCCGCGTGGCGTGACTGGTCGTCACACCTCAAACGCCTCATCAAGGTGGACAAAGCTCCGATCCTTGTCGGTCACAGTGCGGCGAGCGTCTTTGTCGCGGAGCTTGCAAGCCAGATTCAGATTCGAGCACTGATCATCGTCGATGGACTGGTTCCCCCAGAGGAAGGAAAGGCGGTGCCGGCGACCCCGCCAGTTCTCCAAATGCTTCGCACTCTCGTAGACTCGAGCGGCAACTTGCCGCCTTGGTCGGACTGGTGGAAAACGGAACCGAGGGCCTCCCAAATCGGGATCACTGCATTGGCGAAGGACGCTGCCGCATACAGGAGGTTCAGGGATGGCCTTCCAAGAATGCGTCTCACGTGGTTTGAAGACGAAATCAACCTGATGCCATGGTGCGAAATTCCTTCCGGCTACGTTCTCACATCACCTTTGTATGCCAAGAGCGCCGATGAAGCAGCATCCCGAGACTGGCCAGTGGTCAGACTAGCCGGCACCCACATGCATCCCACGCTTCAACCTGAAGAGACGGCTGCCGCCATCGAAGCTGTCTGCCAGCAGCTCGCCTGCGATGCTTGAATGCACCGCTTATTTCGGGGGAGGCTGGTGTGGCAACGCGCTCTACGCGGTAGCACGCGGCAGCACCAGTGCGCGGTTGGAAAGCTGCCCTCCCAGGGCTCAGGACGCGAGCCCTTCGACGCTCACGAGTCGCGCCGAACTACATTGGTCCCGGACCGACTTTAATCCCTGATAGACCGGGCCCTCATAGAAGGCCTCCCACGCAGCAACGGATGGGAATTCGAGGATCACGATTCGTCTCGGCTCCCAGTCTCCCTCGTAAACTTTGTGTGCACCTCCCCGTGCAAGGTACCGCGCGCCCGCTTGTTCCAATGCCGGCTTGACCCCCTGCATGAACTCCTGGTATCGGACGGGATCGCGAATTTCGACGTCGAAGATGATGAACGCGCTCATGGATGTTCCTTTAAGAATCAGGGCATTGTCCGGTATCGACCGAAGCGGCCTGCCCCGCCTATCGCGGCGCCCCAACAGGATGGAGGCGTTGCCCCGGCGAGCAATGCGTCATGATGAGACCAGCCGTCTTAAAAGGAGCTGAACATGGATCCAGAAATTGCTGCGCTTGAGTTGCTCCGGCAGCACGAAGCAAAAGAGAATTTCCGCGCGCTGGAGGGGGCACTCGAACTCGAGGACGTGAAGGCAGCGTACGCTGTGCAGGACGCCTACGTACAGCAATTGCTCCGAGTGCGTAATACATCGCTTGCCGGGTACAAGATCGCACTCACGACTCGTGCCATGCAGGAGATGGTCGGGTTCCACGACTCGATCTCCGGCTGTCTCTTCAAGGACCAGTTGCGTGTCTCCGGCGACAGGGTGCACGCAGCAGACTACGGGCGTTTGATCGTTGAGTTCGAAGTGGCATTCGAGATGGCGCGAGACTTGCCGCTTTCGTCAATGCCGTGGACGGGAGACAGCATCCTCGAGCACGTAGCGTGCGCGTATGCCGCGGTCGAAATTGCAGATGATCGCAACGCCGACTACGCAACTTTGCGGCACTCGATCCTCACCCTCACCGGCGACAACGCGTGGAACCAGGGGCTGGTCCTAGGTACGCGATTCAAGGTCGCTGACCTCGCAAGCCTTGCCGCGCTGGAAGGCATTGCCCTCATCGACGGCGAGGAAGTCGGACGCGGAACGGGACGCGACGTGCTCGGCAATCCTGCCGACGCGCTTGCATGGAGCGCCAAT
>JBKJTX010000183.1:0-3768 GCA_046590315.1 Ramlibacter sp.
CGGTGTCGTACCCGAAGTAGCCCGCGAGGCCACCGCAAAATCGCGGCAGTCCCGGACGCAAGGCAACCTTGAAGCGCTGTTGGTACTGCGCGATGAAGTCGAGCGGGTTGCCGTGCGCTGTCTCGACCACTTCGCCATCGGTCACGACTTCCGTCGTGGCGTCGGCGCCATACCCGCTCGCGCGAAGGAGCGTGCGCGCGGGCAAGCCAATGAAGCTGTAGCGCCCAAAGCGCTCGCCGCCCACCACCGATTCCAGCAGAAAGCTGTGCTGCCCGCCGCCCTTCGCATGGGCCAGCTTGAGATAAAGGGACAGGGGCGTTTCGAGATCGGCGAAAGCTTCTGCCATCAAGGGAATTCGGTTATAGCCCTGCGCGGCAAGACTCTTGAATTCGAGTTCGTTGATCATGGGTTGAGCCTCCACAAGCTCGGCGGCACGTTGCCGCTTTGATTCGATTGGGGTGTCCGCGGAAACCGGGACGCGGGGCACGGGCAGCCCCGTGCAATCAATTACGCACGAATTGAGGCTTACGCCAGGGCCAGGCTCCCTGGCCCCTCGGACCTGCAATGTTGGTGCGGTGGATGGACATGGACGAAAGTGTAGCAAACCCACCTCGCCACAACGCTACTCCAAAGGCCGCAAACATTTAGTTACGCTCGAAAACCCTGTTGCCTGCAGCGGCACCGGAACGAACAATACTCGCCAATCGTACGGTCGTCCTATTGGAGTTTTTATGAAATCGATCAGGCCTTGGCTGCTGGCCGCTGCAATTCTCGCTACCGCGCCGGCGTCGCTCGCCGACGTGGTCGTGTCCGGCGTCAAATTCGAAGAGGTCACCGACGTGCGCGGAACCAAGCTGCAACTAAACGGTGCGGGGATCCGCTACAAGGCCGTATTCAAGGTCTACGCCGCCGGCCTTTATCTGACGAAGAAGGTGACTTCGCCCGAGGAAGTGCTTGCGATGCCGGGCGCCAAGCGGCTGAGCATCACGATGGTGCGCGAAATCGATTCCGCCGAACTCGGAAAGCTGTTCTCGCGGGGCATCGAAGACAACATGGACAAAGCCGCGTTTTCGAAACTCGTGCCCGGCGTGCTGCGCATGAGTCAGGTCTTTTCGGACTGCAAGAAGCTCAATGTGGGCGACAGCTTCACGCTCGACTGGATTCCCGGCACCGGCACCGTTGTCGCCATCAACAGCCCCAAGTGTTCGAAGGACATCGAGCCGTTCAAGGAGCCCGAGTTCTACAACGCGCTGCTGCGCATCTGGTTGGGCCCGGTGCCCGCCGATTGGAAACTCAAGGACGCGTTGCTCGGTCGGCCCGCCTAAAGCCAGCGCTTCACATCGGTGAGCGAATCAAGAAATCCGTCGGCGTCCACGCTGCGCACCGGCTCGCCGTGGTTGTAGCCGTAGGTCACCAGTAGCACCGGACAGCCCGCTGCGCGAGCGGCGCGCGCATCGTTGCTGGAATCGCCCAGCACGAGTGTCTGCCCCGGCGCACTCCTCAGCGCTTCGCATGCCTTGACGAGCGGCAGCGGGTCGGGCTTTTTGCGCTCGAAGGCATCGCCGCCGAACACCACGTCAAAAAAATCGGCCAGTCCCTTGGCCTGCAGCAGGGGAACGGCGAAAGCCGTAGGCTTGTTGGTAAGACAGGCCAGCTTCAGTCCGGCGTCACGCAGCAGCTGAAGGCCTTCGAGCGCACCGGGATAAACCACCGAGTGCTGTCCATTGATCGCGAGGTAGTGTCGTTGGTAGGAACGCCAAGCGTCGTCGTACATGGCGGGGTTGGCACCCACATGCACAAGTACCGAACGAATCAAATGCTCGGAGCCGCGACCCACCATTGGCTCGACAGCCGCGGGCAAAATGAGCGGCAGGTCGAGATCGCCCAACGTCCCGTTTAAAGCTGCGGCGAAATCGCCGAGTGTGTCGACCAGCGTGCCGTCGAGATCGACGATGGCTGCGGCAAAGCCGCCAGGGTGGGGAGAAATCAATCGGCTCACCCAGCCGATTATTCAACACCCGGGGTCGCGCAAGTTTAGCGTCTGACGCCCTTTTTCGCTCCTTGGTTGCCAACCTGGTTCGCGCGCTTGTTGCCGGCGCCGCTGGCCTGTCCGCCCTTGCGGCCGGCTTCACGTGCTTCTTCAGAAGTGAACTCGTGGGCCGTGCCCTTCTCGTGGGCAGCTTGCCCGCCCTTGCTGCCGGCCTCGCGGGCTTCCTCAGGAGTGAACTCGTGCGCGGTGCCCTTTTGGTGAGCGGCCTTGCCGCCTTCACTCGCGATTTCGCGCTGCCGGGCGGGGTCCATGGAGGCAAAGCCGCGGTTGGACGAGCCGCCTTGCTTCCCGCCTTGGTTTCCGCCGCCTTGATTGCCTTGATTGTTAGTTGCCATGTGGTGATCTCCTAAATTAAGTCACTTTTTCAGCGACCGGCACCGCGCCGGCCATGGCGTATTGGGGTCCGGAGGACCACCCGTGAGGGTAAGCAGGCAAGGCGAGGCAGCGTAGGAACACACTGATGCCGCGCTGCGCGCGCGGCGACTTGCTTAGAACCTAGGCCGGCACTGCGTCGATGTTCGGCCGCAGCCAATGGCGATGACGGGCAATCGCTGCAATGAAATCCTGCGCAAGCTGCGCCCGCGCTGGCGGGTCGTTGCGACCCACCACTACGCCCGCAATCGCAGGCCCGCCCTCACCCGCACCCACGCCGAGCGTGCGCAGCAATTGCGCGCCTTCGCCGATCACGCAGATCGCCTTGCAATGCTTGTACGCCTCCAGTACGAAGTGGACGGCATCACCATTGCGCGTCAGCGCCTGCGCGCTCGCGGCGCCGCCGGGCACCAGCACAGCGTCGAACATCACAGAAGGCATCGTCGCCAGCGTATGGTCTACCGCCAGCTGTTGACCCGACGAGGTCGCCACGAAGCCGAGATGATCCGACACAATTCGGGTGGTGGCACCCGCGTCCTGCAATGCCTGTTGGACGGCGCGCAAGGCACCGACTTCGACGCCGTTGGCCACCAGCACCGCAACGCGGCGGGTCGCAATCGGGTGGCCATTCCCGTTGCCTGTGTTTCCGCCTTCCATGCTGAGGGCGGGCGAAGCTTCCAGCGGCAGCTTGCTGCGCTTGTCGCGAAAGCCCGCGCGGCCGGCGGCGGCCTTGGGATCGGGGACAGCGATGCCCAAAGGCTCGGCGACTTTGCGCGCCAGCTTGGCGTCCACATGCGCGAGGTTGTCAACGACGCGCTGTCGGATCGCCGGCACCTCGACCTTCGACAGCTCGAATTGGAACGCCGCGATGATGTGCTCGCGTTCGGTCGGGCTCTGGCTGTTATAGAAGAACGATGCCTGGCTGAAATGATCGTCAAAGCTCGCGCTGCGCTTGCGGATCTTGGGTGGCTGGGTCTCTTCCGCAAAGCTCTGGAAGCCCTGCTGGCCGCCGTCTACGCGAAATTCGGCACCGCTCGCCAGCGAGTTCGGCTCGTACGAGACCTGACCCTTGTTGATCGTCGTGCGATGCATGCCGTCGCGCTGAAAGTTATGGAACGGGCAGACGCCCCGATTGATCGGCAGTTCATGAAAATTCGGGCCGCCCAAGCGCGAGAGCTGGGTGTCGGTGTACGAGAAGAGGCGTCCCTGCAGCAGCGGGTCGTTGCTGAAGTCGATGCCCGGCACGATGTTGGCGGGGCAATAGGCGACCTGCTCGGTTTCGGCGAAGAAATTGTCCGGCCAGCGATCCAGCACCATGCGCCCGATCACGGTCAGCGGCACCAGTT
>JBKJTX010000214.1:0-3068 GCA_046590315.1 Ramlibacter sp.
GCCATGGTCGTGGCCCTCGCCCGCCATTGTGGTTAGCGGCATCGAGAGGAGCGTCGAAAGACTGATTGCGGCCAGAAGGTCAAAGGGTTTCATTGGAAGATGTCCTGAACTTGAATCTGGGTGTGCGCAGGTGCGCGCTTGGGTCCGTGCTTGGTTGTGTGCGGCTGCCGACCTCGGATGCCGCTTCATAGCGGCAACATGCCGAGCGCCTGGCGCCACGACGAGATGGCGGCTGCGAGATCGATGCGGGCACGGGCCGCCTGGCGTTCGGCCTCGGCGGCCTCGGCCTCGATGCGCAGCCGCGTCGGCAGGTCGCTCTCGCCCAGGCGGAACGACTTGTCGAAGAAGCCACGCGATTCGCGGGCGAGCTGTGCGCGGCGCTCGGCAGCGACGAGTTGCGCGCGGGCGCCGTCGGTGCGGGCCCGGGCCGCTTCGCGCTCGCCGGCCAGACGTGCGCGCTCCAGGCTCAGCTGCGCCTGCAACTCGATGACTTCGGCGCGTGCAGCGGCCGTGCGCGCCTCGTGTCGGGGACCCGCACCGAAGGGAATGCGCACACCCACCGTGACGGTCTGCTGCCAGGCGTCGCCAGCAGCGCCGCGATCGCGTGTGGTGCCGATCATCAGTTCGGTATTGGCGCGTGACTGCGTTGCCGCCAGCGCCGCCATGCCCTCGGCCACCGAGGCGCGGTCTTTGAGCGTCAGCAGGTCACTGTGGGTATCGAACTCCGTCATCACGGCCGCAGCGGGGTCGGCTTCGGCGCCGAGGGCGGTCGGGTCGGCCTCGAACGCCAGCCCGGGCATGGCCACGAGCGTGCGAAGCGCTTGTTGTGTCACGGCCAGGGCAGCGTCGGCCTGCGCCATTGCCGCCTCTGCGGTAGCCACCGCGCCGTCGGCCTGGTGCTGGTCGGCCCGGGCTAGGTCGCCGGCTTTCAGGCGCTTGCCCACGTCGGCCGCGATCCGGCGGGCGTCGTCGAGCTGAGCCCGTGCAGAGCCGGCGTCGGCGCGGGCGCGTTGCCCCTGCCACCAGGCGTCGCGCACCGCTGCGGCCACGCGCAACTGTGCGGCGCTGGTGCGGCTCTCGACGGCACGTGCCTCCGCCTCGGCCAGCGCCTGGCTGCGATTGCGCTCGCCCGGCAGCCACAGCGGAATGGCAACGCCGCCAGCGTATTCACGCGTGCCGAGGTTGCGGCTCAGCGCATCGGTCTTGGCCGACAACTCGATGGCCACCGGCTCGGGCGTCCAGGACTTCGCCGCTTGTTGCTGCGCCTGCGCCGCTTCGCGCCGCACTGAGAGCGCCGCCGCTTCGGGCTGGCGTGCCCAGGCGGCCTCGAACGCCATGCGCAGCGTCGGCGCGTCGGGTCTGGGGGTGGTGGGTGGCGGCGTTTGCGCCCACGCGCCCGCCACGACAGCGCCCAAGGCCAGGCCCAAGCCCAAGCCACGGGTGACGCGGGTGACGCAGGCGGTGCGGGCGGTTTTGCGCCAGCGTCCAGGCGAAATCCATCGTTTTCGGTGCATCCGATGCTCCAGTGTTGAGAACAACCCACGGGAGATCGGCAAGGGGCGACACACAGGTCGCATCGGGCCCGGGCCCGCGCTGATGACGAAAACGTCAGGCAGCGCGCGGTCAGGCGCGAACGGGCTTCAGAAAGGGGAAGAACCCGCCTCGCCGATCAGGCGAAGCGCAGCCACTGAGGGCGTTCTGGCGGGGCCTGTGCGAGCGTGCGCAGGATGCCCTCGACCGGTGTGACCGGATGCGAGGCGATGGCCAGCGGTTGCGGGGTGTTCGCAAGCGCCGGCAGGGTGCAGCAGGAGGTGTAGCAGTGGCCGCAGTCGAAGTCGCTGCCCGTCGTGGCAGCGCCGTTCGCCACGTTATCGCCCTTGCTGACGTCGGCCTGGTCGGCTTGGTCAGCGTGCTGGTGGTCGTGGTGACCGAGGTGCTGCGCCTGCGCGCCGGACTCGTGCCCGCAATACCCTGCCACGGCCGCCCAGCTGAACTGGAGCGGCAGAAAGGCAAGCAGGAGGATGGCGAACCAACGGCGCATCGGAAGAGTTTAGCGGCTACAGGGTTGGTGGGTTCGCTTCCTGATGCTTCCCATGTTCACGGCGAGGCACGATGGCGTAGAAGGCGAAGTCCGTTGGCCACCACCAGCAGGCTGGCACCCATGTCTGCAATCACCGCCATCCACATGCTGGCATTGCCCGACATCGCCAGGACCAGGAAGACCGCCTTGATGCCCAGCGCCAGGCTGATGTTCTGCCACAGCACGGCGTGGGTCTTGCGCGACAGCCGCACTGTCTCGGCGATGCGGCGCAGATCGTCGTTCATCACCACCACGTCGGCCGCTTCCATGGCGATGTCGGTGCCGGCCGCGCCCATCGCCACGCCGATGTCGGCCTGCGCCAAGGCCGGTGCGTCGTTGATGCCGTCACCGGTCATGGCGGTGGGCCCGTACTGCGCCTGCAGCGCCTTGATCGCCGCGAGCTTGTCTTCGGGCAACAGGTTGCCGCGCACGTCGGTCAGGCCCGCGTTTCGGGCGATCGCTTCAGCCGTGGCCTGGTTGTCGCCAGTGAGCATGACCGGCGCGATGCCCAGGGCTTCGAGTTCGGCGATGGCTTGCCTGGACGAGGGCTTGATCGTGTCGGCCACCGCGAACAGTGCCAGCGCACCGGCGTCCGAGGCGAGCAGGCTGACCGTACGGCCGGCCTCCTCATGCGCGCGCAAGGTGGCCTCCAGTGCAGGCGAGCACTGGCCACGGTCTTCGATCAGTCGGTGGTTGCCCAGTACGACCACGACGCCATCGATCTCGGCCTGCACACCTCTTCCGGCCAGGGCGGAGAAGTATTTGGCCTCGATGCGGTTGGGTGTCAATCCTGCAGCGATGGCGCGCGATACCGGATGGTCCGAATGGCCTGCCAATGCCGCAGCAATGTGCTCGATGCGCGCCCGGTCGAAGCTGGCGTTCAGCGGCGTCCACTCGACGAGCTTTGGCTTGCCCTCGGTGATGGTGCCGGTCTTGTCCAGCGCGATGGCCTTCAGCAGCCGAGCCTGCTCCAGGTGGACGCCGCCCT
>JBKJTX010000359.1:0-6369 GCA_046590315.1 Ramlibacter sp.
CGCCAGCCGCAGGATGGGGTTGGCCACCAGCAGCACCAGGGCCGCGATGAGAATGGTGAACAGCCAGAGCGCGGGGTCTGCCAGACGACCCGGCGCCCGGTATGCGACGGGAGCAGGGATAAGAACGGCCTCAGACACCAAACGCGTCCTTCCATAGTTCGATCACCTTGGGGATCTGCACCACCATCTGCGGCGGCGTTGGTGCCAGCAGGGGTTTGGCGTCACCCAGGCCCAGCACGCCGGACGCAGCCTTCACTGTGGGGCGCAGCGGCACGCCGAATTCCTCGAAGGTGATGCGGGCGGTGTCGTCGCTGCCCAGCAGCCATTCCATGAACAATTTGGAAGCATGGGGCCGGCGCGTGCTGGCCAAAATACCCGAGGGTGCGAGGATCAGGACCGGTCCTTCTTTGGGCGCGAGCGTGGCGATCGGGTTGCCTTTGGAAGCGTGCAGCGAGGCCAGGCTCATGGGGCCGGCCGATATTGAGGATTCGCCCGAGATCACCGTGGTCACGGCGTCGATGGTGGAGCGGCCTACATGGGCCTTGTTGGCTGCCAGCTTCTTGAAGAAGCCGTCGCCGTAGAGCTTGCGCATCTCGATGCACCAGGCGCCCGCGGCGCCGCTGTAGGCGGGATGGGCCAGCGACACAATGCCGCTCCACTTGGGATCGGCCAGGTCGGCCCAGCTGGTGGGCACGGCCGCGCCCTTGACCTTGGCGGTGTTGTAGCAAAGGCCCATCATGAAACAGCTGGAGGCGTGGAAGTAGCCGTCGGCATCCATGTTCTGCACCCGCTTGTCCAGCAGCGCGGCGGCCGCCGGCGTGAATTTCATGAGCAGGTTGCGGCCCTTGAGGTCCACGAAATGCGCCAGGTCGGTCGAGGTAAAAATGTCGCAGTTCGCGGTGCCTGCCTTCAAGTCCTGGTTCAGGCGCTGGAACGCCACCTGCGCCGTCGTGCGCACCACATTCACTTTCACGCCGGGATAGCGGGTCGTGAAACTGCGGCCCATGCGCTCGGCGACCTCCGAGGTCTGCGGCACGCAGTACCAGGTGAGCTCCACCTCCTTTTTGGCTGCTTCGTGGAGTTGCGCGAGCAGCGCCGGGTGCATGGGCGCGGCGGGCGCTTGGGCAAAAGAAGAAGGCACCAGCAGGCCCGAGCCTGCGAGCGCGCCGAACTGGCGGCGGTTGATCTGCATCTTGTCTCCTTGTATCGCGGCGCATGTGGTTTTGGCGGCGTGAGGCGGGAGTGTACTGATAACCGAGTAAAAAATGCAAATGAGCTTTATATGTATATTTATCGCCGTGTTTATGTCATGCCCGTTTTAGAATCGGCAAGCACCGAAGGACCCCATGAGCCAAGCCCCACGCATCAACCTGAGCGACAAAATCCGCGCCACTCTGGAGGCAGAAATCGCTTCCGGCCAGCTGCTGCCGGGTTCCCGCATCGAGGAGCAGACGTTGATGGACCGGTTCGGCGTGTCACGCACACCGGCGCGCGAGGCGGTGCTGCAGCTCACGTCCGCAGGGTTGGTGAGCCTGGTGTCGCGGCAGGGCGCGGTCGTGAGCGGCATCTCGCTGTCGGAATATGTGGCCATGCTCGAAGTGCTGATGGAACTGGAAGGCCTGGCAGCCAAGCTCTCGGCCCGCCGCATGGCGATTGCGCAGCGGCATGAACTGGAGAAAGCCGCGCAGGCCTGCGAGAAGGCGGCCAAGGCCAACGACGCTGCCAAGTACAGCGAGGTCAATCGCCTGTTCCACGAAATCATTTACGACGGCAGTCGCAATGAAGTGCTGGCCCGGCAGCTGCGCGCCATGCGTGCGCGCATGCGGCATCCACAGACCTCGATGTTTGACCGGCCCGGCCGCATCCGCAATTCCATGGCCGAGCACAACGGCGTGCTGCAGGCCATCCTGTCAGGCGACGAAGAGGCGGCCTACCGCTTGATGACGGGCCACATATCCAGCGGCGGCAACGTGTATGCCGACGCGATTGCCACCATGACGCAACCTGTGGTCGCCGGCCCGCCCCCGGCACCGCCATCAGCCCAGGTGACGCCGATTCGCGCCGCCACCAAACGAGTTAAAAAACCGGGGTGACGCTTTCAACAGTTTTAGTTGACGGCGTAGCAAAGTTGCCGTTTGTCGTTACACGGTCGAGCTGCCTGCTGCTGCTCTGCAGAACGTGGAGTCTCGTTTCTGTAGGGAAGAGGTCTCGCACTAGGGAATGTGCTAACGCACCTATTCGATCCGAGTCGCTAGAGTGGAACTGCCCGGTACCAATCGGGCGCGATTGCGCGCAGGGCCGATCGCACCGAGCTACAGGAGACTATCCGTGGGCAACTCATCGAGCCGGCGTCGTGGCCAGGCATTCCATACGGCGCTATTCGCTGCCGCACTTTCCACTGCATGGCTGTTGGGCGGCTGCTCCAACAGCAGCTCAGGCACGCAGGCAGAGATACGCACGCTGTCCAACCGCGCAGACCTGATCAGTGGCGGCGACGCGCTGGTTGAAATCGTGACTGCCGACGCCAGCACCGCCGGGCTTCAAGTCATGCTCAACAGCACCGACGTGACCAGCGCTTTCGCTAAACGGGCGGACGGCCGAATCACCGGCGTGCTCACTGGCCTTGTCGTCGGCGCGAACAGTGTCACCGCGTCGAGCGCCGGCGCACGACCCGCCCAACTCACAATCACGAACGCACCGCGGGGCGGTCCTGTCCTGCTGTCGGCGCAGGCCACACCCTGGGTGTGTGCCACGCCAACGCCGACCGTTGCCGCAGGCAGCACGCCAGCCACCAACGCCAGCGGGCTCACGACCACTGCCACCGACGCGCAGTGCAACATCAAGACCGAATACAAGTTGTTCTACCGCACGACGACCCCGGTGACCGCGGCCGCGGGTGACGGTGGCTGTTCGTTCGTGCTGCCTGATCCGAGCCCGACGATTGCAAACCCGAATCCGGCGACCCCCGCGAATTCGTGCTTGCAGCCGTACGTGGCCGGAACCACGGCGGCGTCGGCAGTGGCCAACACGACCACGACAGGCGGCGCAACCGTGCCTTACATCGTGCGAGTGGAGCGCGGCACGCTCAACCGCGGCATCTATGACGTTGCGGTGCTGTTCAACCCGACCGGAGCGACGTGGAGCGCGACTGCGCCGCAGTCGCAGTGGAACCGCAAGGTGGTCTATTCGTACGGCGCGTCGACCGGCCAGCCGCGGCTGCAGTTCCGTACCGAGCAGAACTGGGCCGACGATGCCGCCCTCTCTCGCGGCTTCATGGTCGTGGACCACAGCATCACGGACTCGTTGTACAGCTCGAACCGCGTCCTCGCCGCCGAGACGACGATGATGATGAAGGAGCACATCAGCGACAACTACGGCGAAATTCTCTTCACGATGGGGAATGGCTGTTCGGGTGGGTCGATCGGCCAGAACACCGTGTCGTCCATCTATCCGGGCCTGCTCGACGGCACGCAGCCTTCCTGCGACTACCCAGATTCGATCACCACCGGGATGGAAGTCTCCGACTGCGTACTGCTCGTGAACCTGTACGCCTCCACCCAGTGGCAGGCGCAGCAAACCGGGCTCACGCAGGCGCAGATCAACGCCAAAAAGGGAGCCATCAACGGTCACGTGGACCACACGGCCTGCAATGGCTGGGCCAACCTGTTTGGGTCGAACAACTTCCCTGGCAACTACACCCCCATGGGTGTGGTGGACGCAGCGGGTGCAATTGGCCCGATCGGTGCGCCGAGGAACAATTGCCTGCTGCCCCCGTCGCTTGTGTATGACCCAGTGAGCAACCCGACCGGCACCCGTTGCGGCGATCCGGACCTGGCTGCGATGATCTGGGGCACCACTGCCAACTCGTTGGCGCCCACGGGAATGCGCGCGCTCACCACGACGGATAACGTAGGGGTGCAGTACGGTCTGAAGGCGCTGCTTGCAGGCACCATCTCGCCGGAAGAGTTCGTCATCCTCAATGAATCCATCGGCGGCGTGAACACCGATTCAGTGCGCACGGCGGGTCGCGCGGTGGCGGATACCGGCGCGCTCCAGATCGCATACCGTGCCGGCATCGTGGCCAGCGGAAAGAATCTGGCCAAGGTCGCCACGATCGACTCGCGGGGCTACGACGAGGTGTACGGCAACCTGGCGCTCGGCCAGTACGGCATCCACCAATACTGGCGCAGCTACTCGCAGCGCGAACGCCTCGACAAGGAAGCCGGCAGCCATGCCAATCAGGTGATCTGGCGCTATGGCTATGCGCTCACGCCGATCACCCCGGCCCAAGTGCAAGCGGTGACCGTGCAGTCGATGCTCGTCATGGACCAGTGGCTCACCAGCCTGATGACCATGTCGCCCAAGGCCTGGGTCAACGACGAGCACACGCAGGCGCAGGTTGTCGCCGCCAAACCCGCAGCCGCGGTTGACCTGTGCTACCTGACCTCCGACGTGACGTTCTCGAACAAGATCCTCGACGCCACGACCTGCAACGCCGATCCGCGGCTGGTGCCGCGAACTTCGCCGCGCCAGGTCGCGGGGGGCTCGCTGTCGGAAAATATCCTGAAGTGCCAACTGCGCCCAGCAGCCCAGTCCGACTACACGGCCGTGAGCTTCAGCGCAGCGCAGTGGGCTCGCCTGCAAGCCGCGTTCGCTTCGGGCGTATGCGACTGGACAAAGCCGGGCGTAGGCCAGGGAGATCCGGCAGCGCCGCTGAACTTCAAGACAGGCCCCGGCGGGCAGCCGCTCGGACCGCGGCCCACGTCTGTCGCCGCCTAAACATCGGCTAGTCTCCGAAGCCGGGCTCGCGCCCGGCTTTTTTTTGACTCGTCAGTTTGGACCAGCGCGAAACGCGGCCGGCCCGCGCCCCGTCCATGCCTTGAATGCCCGCGTGAAACTTTTCTCGTTCCCGAATCCCACCAGCGCCGCCACCTGCTTGACTGACTTGCTGCTGCGATAGAGCAGCTCTTGCGCGCGCTCGCAGCGCACTTGGTCCTTCAGCTGCTGCAGGCTCGCTCCTTCGTCTTTCAGCTGGCGGTGCAGCGTGCGGGCGGACATGTGCAGCAAGCCGCCGACGCTTTCGGCGCCGTGACCGGGATTGGCCAGCAGCGCTTGCCGCACCTGCTGCACGATCAGCCGGTCGCGCCGGTATTGCAGCACCGTGAGCGGCAACGCGCGTCGCAGCATGTGCCGCAGCGCTTTCTCGTCGCGCTTCAGTGGCAGCGCGAGGTACTCGGCATCGAATCGGATTTCGGCGCGGGGCGCGTTGAACTGCAACTGACCCCCGGGAAACATGAAAGCGTAGGCATCCGCATGTTCGGGAGCAGCAAACGGAAAGCTGGCGCCCGCGAGGCCGATGCGCGAGTCGACGTACCAGCACGCGAGGCCGTGCACATTGCGTAGCAAGTGCACGAGGTTGAACTCGCGGCGAGCAGCCGATGTGCTGCGGCTCAGAGGGTTGCGTTCCTTCTCATCGATTGCGATGGTCGCCGTCTTGCCTGTCACTCCCAATGTCAATTCAACGTCAGCCGTCAGCAGCCCGTGGTGCCGGCACCATCGTTTGAGCGCCACGCCGAGGTTGGGCGAAGTGATCGACGCGCGGGCCAGCATCCCGTAACTGCCCCAGGGTAGGGGCCGGCCAAAAGCCCCCAGCGCTTCGTCGTTCAGCTCTTGCATGGCGGTGCCCGAGAGAACCTCCATTTGGCGTGCCGTGAAAAGGCCTTTGGGCTGGCGCAACTGCGATGGCGTAATCTGTGCCTCGCGCAGCGCGGCCTCGATGCTTTGGCCGTAATGTTCGTAGACAGCGTGTATCGCTCTGGCGAAGGCCATGGGCGTGGCGGCAGCGGGGACGCGGGACGGGGTTCGGGCAGCTGAGATTGGCATAGAGCGAAGTTTGGCGTTCGGTGTCGCAATTTGCAACCTCGGTGGCGACTGGAAGCGCCGGTCTTTGGCTAAGCTGACGGTATGCAGCTATGGTGTCTGCTGGTGGTTTGAAGAACGGAGACACATGTCAGTACTCGAGTCACAACTCAATGCGCGCTCCGCCGACTTCCAGGCCAACGCGGCTGCGATGCGCGCGCTGGTGGACGACCTCAACGCGCAGATCGCCAAAGCTGCGGCGGGTGGCGGCGAAGCTGCGCGCGCCAAGCACACCGGACGCGGGAAATTGCTGCCGCGCGACCGGGTCCAGATGTTGCTCGACCCGGGCACACCCTTCCTCGAGCTGGCACCGTTGGCCGCGCACGGCATGTACATCAACAAGGACGGCGTGGGCGACGCGCCCTGTGCGGGCCTGATCACGGGCATCGGCAGGGTCAGTGGCGTGGACTGCCTGATCGTGTGTAACGACGCCACCGTCAAGGGCGGCAC
>JBKJTX010000362.1:0-4927 GCA_046590315.1 Ramlibacter sp.
GACCCCGTCAGCGCGACCGGCCAGGTCGCAGGCGGCGCGAACCTGATCTGCTTCACGACCGGCCGCGGCTCGGCCTATGGCTGCGCGCCTTCGCCTTCGCTCAAGCTCGCGACCAACACCGCACTGTGGCAGCGGCAGGAAGAGGACATGGACATCAACTGCGGCGAGATCATCGACGGCAAGGCCAGCGTGCAGGAGATGGGGCGGCGCATCTTCGAGCTGGTGCTGGCCACTGCCTCGGGCGAGCCGAGCAAGAGCGAGAAGCACGGTTACGGCCAGAACGAATTCGTGCCGTGGCAGATCGGCGCGGTGATGTGATGGCCAAGGTTTTTTCCGCGCAAGAACTCGAGGAGACCTGCACCGCGATCCTGCAGGCCGCCGGCGGTAGCGCTGGGGAGGCGCGCTGTGTCGCCTCGAACCTGGTGCTTGCCAACCTGAGCGGCCACGACTCACATGGCGTGGGCATGGTGCCTCGTTATGTCGACGCGGTACTCGAAGGCGGCCTCAAGCCCGGCGCCAGTGCCAAGGTCTTGCTCGACGGTGGCGCGATCCTTTCGATGGATGGCCAGCGCGGCTTCGGCCAGGTCGTCGGCGAGCAGGCGATGCAACTCGCGATCGAGCGCGCAAAGGTGCAAGGCAGTTGCGTACTGTCGCTCGCCAATTCGCACCACCTCGGCCGCATCGGCCACTTTGCCGAGATGGCCGTGGCGCAAGGCCTGGTCTCCATTCATTTCGTCAACGTGCTGTCGCGGCCGGTGGTCGCGCCCTGGGGCGGAGGCGACGGGCGCTTTGGCACCAATCCCTGTTGCATCGGCGTGCCGCTCGCGGGCCGCGAGCCCTTCATCCTCGACTTTGCGACCAGCCGTGTCGCGCAAGGCAAGATGCGCGTCGCGCACAACGAGGGCCGGCGTGTCGACGAGGGTTTGCTGATCGACGAGCAGGGCAGCCCTACCACCGACCCGGGCGTGGTCGTCGTGCCGCAACCCAATGGCCTGTTCGGCGCGCTCGTGACCTTTGGCGAACACAAGGGCTACGGCATGGCCGTTGCCTGCGAACTGCTGGGGGGCGCCCTGACCGGCACCGGCACCTGGCACCGACCCGCCGACACCGCACGCACGGTGCTTAACGGCATGCTGGCGATCTTGATCGACCCCGCCAAGTTGGGCACGCAGGCCCAGTTCGATTCCGAAGCCGAAGCCTTCATCGACTGGCTGCGCAAAAGCCCTGCGGCCGCCGGTTCGGAAGGCGTGCGCATCGCAGGCGAGCCCGAACGGCAGGCACGCGTCCAGCGGATGAAAGACGGCATTGCGGTCGACGACACCACATGGGCTGAAATCATGGCCGCCGCGAGAAAAGTGAGCGCGAACGTGGGGGACTGACCACGCCTAGGGTTTCTGCTGATCCTTAGGAAAGTAACAAGTCGTGACATAACCACGGGAACAGGCTACAAAGCTCTCTCCTACCCGCTGCAAAGGCAAGCCAGGTATCGTGTTGCTGCTCTGCAGCGGCGCGGCCGGCTGTTACAAGAGAGACATGTCGGTCGAGTCGTTTCAGCCGGCGGATACGCAGTTCCAGTCCACGGAAGCCGCCCCGCTCGAGCCCATACCGCTACCCCCGCAAGCGCCCGCACGTCCGGTGCCGGAAGGGCCGTTGGCCACTTTCGTGTATGCGCGCATGCGCAATTTCGCGGCCACCTGCCAGACCATGGCCGGTGACGAGCTGACGGGATTCGTCAACGAGGTGCGCCGCACCTTGCAGAAAGCAGCCGTCGATCTTGGCGGCGAAGTCGCACAGCGCCGCCCGGATTCCATCCTCTGCGTTTTCACGCACCGCCCCGAGGACAAGCTGCCGACGCATGCCAAGCGCGCACTGCACGCCGCCATCCTCACCGTTCACCAGTGCGTCCAGCTGGCCACCCGGATCGGAGCGCGTCCGCAGTCCGCTGGACTCGCGCCCTTGTCGATCGGTATCGGTGTGCACCTGGGCGGAGGCGAAATCCGGCCACGGGCCAATAGTGCCGGCATGGTCCACGCCACGGGCGAAGCCGTAGAAATCGCGCGGCTGCTCGAGGTGATCGCCTCCGACCTGCAATGGAGCGTGGCCACTTCGTTTGCCACGCGACAGGCCGCGGGCATGCGCGTCGACTCGGGCCGCAGCGGTACGCTGGGCCTGCCCGACGACAGTTTCCTGGAGGTCGTGGAGATCGCCGGCCTGGTGCCGCGCCTGGGTTCGACCACGCCCGAGAGCCATTACGTGGAACTGCGACAGTCGCTGCAACGCAACCAGCAACTCGCGCGTGCCGCCAGCGGCTCGACGGGCACTGCCGCCACCGGACACATGTTGATCGAAGGCTACCGGCTGCTGCGCAAGATCGGCGAAGGCGGCAATGCATCGGTCTACCTCGCGCAGCCGATGCAGGGCGGCGCCGCGCAGGTGCTCAAGGTGGTGCGCCTGGCCGACTCGGACGCGACGATGGACCTGCAGCGCTTCATCCAGGAGTTCGCGTTGCTGGCGCAGATTGACCACCCGAACGTCGCGCGCATCATCAAGCAGGACTTCTCGGCCGGCTGCGCGTACATAGCGATGGAATACTTCCCGCTCGGCGACCTGCGCGCCCGGATGACCAAGCCGCTCGACCCGGCGATCGCCATGTATTACGTGCGGCAGATCGCAGCGGGACTGGAAGCGATCCATCGGGTGGGCATCGTGCATCGCGACTTGAAGCCAGACAACGTGATGCAGCGCCAGGACGGCATCATGGCCATCACCGACTTCGGCATCGCCAAGCAGGTCTCGATGAAGATCACCGACACCGGTGCCGGCGAGATCGTGGGCACGCCGTACTACATCAGCCCCGAGCAGGCTCTGGGACAACCGGTGGACGCGCGTTGTGATATCTACAGCCTGGGTGTGATGGCCTACGAGATGATCACCGGCCGCAAGCCCTATTACGCCGAAACGGCCCATCAGCTGCTTGAAATGCACGCGCACGCGCCGGTGCCGCAATTGCCGCCAGCGCACGCCCGCCTGCAACCGATGCTGGACCGCATGATGGCCAAGGACCTGGGCAAGCGCTTCGCGTCGGCAACGCAACTGCTCGATGCGATGGGGGAAGCGACATGACGGCGCGCTGGACCTTGCAGCGTCTCGTTGGCCGCGGCCGGCATGCCAATGTGTGGCTCGCTGGCGATTCGCAAGGCGGCCCGGCCGTGGCGCTCAAGGTCGCGCGGACCCGCATGACCCAGGAGTGGGAGGCGCTCCGCGCGCTTGCCTGCAAACAGGTCCCGAAGGCTTTCGACCACGGCACCCTGGCCGACGGCAGGTCGTACCTGGCGCTCGAATACTGCAGCGGTGGCCCTTTCGCCCGCACCTTGCCGATGACCTCTGACGCGGTCGAATCGCTGTTGCACGATGCTGCCTCTGCACTCGCTGCGATCCACGCCCAAGGCTGGGTCCATCGCGACGTGAAGCCCGCTCACTTCCTGGCTCGGGGCGACGGCAGCCACGTGCTGTGCGACTTCGGCAGCGCCTGCCGCACCGGCGCGGGCCGCCGCGCGGGCGAGCCCGCCGTGACAGGCACGCCGCGCTACGCCGCGCCTGAACAGACGCAGGGCGCGCCTGCCCAGCCTTCGGCCGACGTCTACAGCCTGGGCGTGTGCGTGTACGAACTGCTCACGGGCAAGGCACCATTTTCCGGGGAGACACTCATTGAAGTATTCAGCCAACACGTGCGCGCGCCCGCGCCGCGGCTGCCGGCGCGTCTTGGCGCATGGCAACCGCTCTTGGACGCGATGCTGGCCAAGGACCCTCAAGAGCGCCCTTCCGATGGCGCCGCGGTCCTGGCGTTTGCACGTGATGTGATCGGAGCAGTGCATGAATGACAACGACCAGTACCTGGTGGATGTGATCGGCTTCAACGATGTGGAGCGCTCCATGCTCTCCAGCATCTTTGCGCTGGCCGCGCGGCGCGACCCGGGGTTCGCGCAGTTCGAGCCGGGCACGCAGGGCCGGCAGCCCGACGTGTACCTGGTGGATGCCGACGACCGCAACGCCTTCAACGAATTTCGCGCGCTGCACAAGCGCACGGCGCTGCCCACCGTGCTGGTAGGTGCCGAAGCCCATGGCACGCGGCACGCGGTGCTCCCGCGCCCGCTGCAATGGGCACGCCTGCTGCAGGCGCTGGAGGATGCACTGCCGGGCGCTGACGAAACCCTGCCCCCACTGGCGCAGTCGCAGTCACTCTCCGGCGCAACCCCGAAACACGCCTTGCCGGGCGCGTCCACCTTCAGTCGGTCGAACGCACCCCGCGCTTTGGCGGAATCCCCCGCGGCGAACAAGCGTGCGCTGGGCGATACGGTGCTGGTGGTCGACGACAACGCCACGGTGCGCGCGTTCATGCAGGCCAAGCTCGCGCCGTTTGGCTTCGACGTCGACTTCGCCGAGACCGGTGAAGAAGCGATCGGCTTGTCGGGCTCGCGGGAATACACCTGCGTCTTCCTCGACGTCGTGCTGCCGGGCATCGACGGCTACCAGGTGTGCAAGCTGATCAAGTCGAACAAGCAGGCGATCAGGAAGACCGCGGTGGTGATGCTCACCAGCCGCAGCTCGCCCTTCGACAAGCTGCGCGGCTCCATCGCGGGCTGCGATGAGTACCTCACCAAGCCGCTGGATGAGGATCGCCTGCTCGAGGTGATCGCCAAGTTCCTCCCTTCGAGCCGCAAGTCCGAACGCGCCCAGCGCAAATGAGCATGAACAAGTCCATCCTGGTCGTTGACGATACGCGCTCGATGCGCAAGATGGTGGCCGCCGTGCTGGCGGGCGCCGGCTATGACGTGGCTGAGGCGGGCGACGGTGAAGAGGCGCTCGCGTTGGCACAGACGCGACGCTTCGACCTGGTGGTGACCGACCACAACATGCCGCGCATGGA
>JBKJTX010000020.1:0-15972 GCA_046590315.1 Ramlibacter sp.
CTGACAGGCCTTGGGCTGGGCGAGCAGCGATTCGTAGTCTCCGATCACGTGAGCGGTCTCCTCCAAGCCATTCTTCCCCTGTGCGACCTGGTTGTGGGCACCGAAGAAGAGATCCATATCGCGGGGGGCAGCAGCGACACTTTGGAGGCGCTGCGGGCGATACGCCGGGTGACGGATGCGACCATCACTTTCAAGCGGGGTGCGCTGGGATGCGTGGTATTTGCCGGGCAGATCCCCGGCAGTCTCGACGAGGGGCTGAGTGGTGCTGGCTTTCCAATTGAAGTGTTCAACGTCCTTGGCGCGGGCGATGCCTTCATGGCCGGCTTCCTTCGGGGCTGGCTGCGCGACGAGCCACTGCTCACCTGCTGCGCTTGGGCCAACGCCTGCGGCGCGCTGGTTGTCTCGCGGCATGGATGCGCGCCGGCCATGCCCAGTTGGACCGAACTGCAGCACTTCTTGCAAAAGGGGTCGCCGACTCGGCGCCTGCGAGAAGACAAACACCTCGAACACATTCACCGCGTCACCAATCGAGTCGCCCAATGGCCCGAGTTGGTCGTGCTGGCCTTCGACCACCGGGCGCAGTTCGAGGAGTTGGCGGCGAACACCGGCCGCGACGAAGCAGCCATTAGCCGCTTCAAGCTTCTGATGGCCGAAGGTGCCCGCGTTGGCGCGGCGACGCGCACTGGCGCCGGCGTCATCCTCGATGGGCGCTTTGGTGAAGACGTGCTGCCTACCGTCACCGGCAAGGGCTGGTGGGTGGCCCGGCCGGTCGAGCTTCCCGGCTCCCGGCCGCTCCGGTTCGAGGCTGCGCGCAGCCTGGCGCTGGAGATGCGAACCTGGCCGGCCGAGCACGTGGCCAAGTGCCTGGTCAGTTATCACCCGGATGACCCCGAAGACCTGCGCGCCGAGCAACTGCGACGGCTGGAAGAGTTGCAGGAAGCCAGCATCGGAACCGGTCACGAGTTCCTGGTGGAGGTGATTCCACCCCGCAATCTGCCTTCGACTCGAAGCACGGTGCTCGACGCAATGCGGCAAATCTATGAGGCCGGCGTGCGACCGGACTGGTGGAAATTGCCGCCTTGCGCAGACGCCGAGCAGTGGGAGGCGATCACCGCGGTCATTCATCAGCACGACCCCTATTGCCGCGGCGTTCTTATCCTCGGTCTGGAGGCCAGCGAAGAAAATCTTGACCGCGCGTTTCGCATCGCCGCACCGCATCCGATCTGCCGTGGCTTCGCCGTGGGACGCTCGATTTTCGCGGACGCGGCCAGCCAGTGGTTCCAAGGCGATATGACCGATGCAGCCGTCATCGAAGACATTGCCGCGCGCTACAGCAACCTGATCCAGCGTTGGGACGCCGCACGCGCGGCGGTTCGCAGCCAAGCCCCTAATCCATCCAGCAATTCAGAAAAGACGGAAACAGCATGACGCAACGAATTGGATTTATCGGGATCGGAATGATGGGCCACGGCATGGCCCGCAACCTGCTGGCCAAGGGCTTCCCTTTGACGTTCAAAGTGAACCGCAACCGGAGCAACCTTGACGACCTATTGGCTGCAGGCGCGGTTGAGGCCGCAACCAACAGTGAATGCGCTGAACGCAGCGACATCGTGTTCCTCTGCGTGACAGGATCGCCCCAAGTGGAGGCGATCGTCTACGGACCGCAGGGCCTATTGAAGGCGGCGCGGCCGGGACTCATCGTCGTCGACACGTCGACGGCTGAGCCCGGGTCGACGGCAAGTCTGCGCTCCGAGTTGACAGCTGCCGGCGCCACCCTCATCGACGCGCCGCTGGCACGCACCCCGAAGGAAGCTGAAGAAGGCCGCCTCAACACGATGGTCGGCGCGACGCCAGAAGATTTCCAGCGGATCGAACCCGTGCTCAAAGCGTTCTGCGAAAACATTTTCCATGTCGGCCCGCCCGGCAGCGGGCATGCGCTCAAGCTGGTCAACAACATGCTGGCCATGACGATTGCCTGTGCCACCGCCGAGGCGATGGCGGTGGCGGCCAAGGCCGGACTTGACCTGGTGAAAACCTATGAAGTCATCAGTGCTGGCGGCGTGAACAGCGGCATCTTTCAGATGATGACGGCCAAGGCCCTGAAGGATGGTGACTTGTCCACTTTCCGGTTCGCGATCGCGAACGCGCAGAAAGATCTGGGCTACTACAGCAGGTTCACCGCCAGCCTGCCGATGGCCAGCCCTATCGGCTCGGCCACGCACCAAAGCCTCCTGCAAGCGGCCGCCATGGGCATGGGTGACCGCATGGTGACGTCGCTGCTGGAAGCCCAGGAACAACTCAATGGCGTGCGAATCGTCGCCCGCTGACTCGACCCTTCACCACAAACGACACCAGGAGACAAAGATGACCAGCAACTCAACTGTCAGCCGCCGCGGCATTCTGAAACAGTCGGCACTCGCCATCGCGGGCGCCGGCATCTACGGGGCTGCGCCGTTCTACGGACCATGGAAGCACAACCACGCCTGGGCACAAACGGCCGCGAAGAAGCCGCTGGTCATCGGACTCACCATGGACGCCTCGGGACAGTACGCTGCGTCCGGGATGGAGGAGCGTCTGGGTGCCATGATGGCGATCAAGGAGTTCAACGACAAAGGGGGTGTTTTGGGCCGGCGCATCGAAGCCTTGCACATGGACACCGAGACGACCCCGGCGACCGGCTCTCGCGCAGCCGAGCGGCTCATCACCCGCAACGAGGCTGCGTTCCTCATCGGAGCTTTGCATTCGGGTGTGGCCAATGCGATCTCGCAAGTGGCACAAAAGTACGGGACGATTTTCCTGAACACCAATTCCAGCTCTCCCACCGAGGCCGGCAAGGACTGCCATCGCGTCAAGTTCGTGTGGGACGGAAACGGTACCAATTTCTCGCACGCGATCGTCAAGAACGCGATCAAGACGAGCGGGCGCAACTGGGTGCTGATGACCAACGACTACGTCTGGGGCCACAACACCTCCAAGGCGACCCGGGCGATTGTCGAAGCCAACGGCGGGAAGATCGTTGACGAATTGCTGGTGCCTCAGAACACCCGCGACTTCTCCGCTTACTTGCTCAAGCTGCAGCAGATCAAACCCGCCGTCGTGGCCACCGCTGTCGGCGGCGATGACATCAAGGCGCTGCGGCAGCAGGTGGTGCAACTGAAGATGCACCAGAGCATGGCGTGGGTCAACAATCAGCAGGACTGGCCCGATGTCTATGGTCTGGGCCCGGAGCAGATCTTCGGCGTCTTCGGCACCACGTGGTACTGGCGCTTGGCCTTGCCGGGAGTCAAGGAGTTTGTCGCCGCTTATCAAAAGCAGTTTCCCGGTATGGCCATCAAGGTGCCGGGCAATGTCTATCACAATGCCTACATGTCGACGCGCGAGCTACTGCGCTGCGTGGAAGAAGCGGGTACCACCAACAACATCGCCGTCATCAAAAAGCTCGAAGGACGCCGCATGTCCGCGGTTGATCGCATGCAGCACTATGACGCCTGGGTCGATCCTCTGACGCACCATTGCCAGCAAACCATCTACATGGCCAGCTACAACGATCATCCTGCGGAGAAGGACGATATCTTCAAGATCCTGGCCCAGGTCGATCCCAAGGACGTGATCGACAAGGAAGCCCAGGGCGTCTGCAAGCTCGAGAGCTACGAGGCGACTCCCAGCTACGAGGTCTGAGGCCGTCAGGCAGTACCCATGGATTCGCTCGTTTCGCTCCTGCCCCATCTGGTCAACGGCATTGCCTTGGGGTTGCTGTTCGCCCTGATCGCGCTGGGCTTCATGCTCATCGTCGGCGTGATGGAAACCATCAACCTGGCGCACGGCTCGCTGTTCGCGTTGGGCATGTATGTCGCGCTCTTCGTCGTGACGCCGACATTCGGATGGTTTCCGGAACTGCAGGCGGCCTATATGAGCTTTCCTGTGGGCGCTCGCTATCTGATCGCCCTGCTGCTCGCACCTGTGTTTGTCGGCATTTTCGGCATGGGGCTCGAGCTGTGTTTGCGCCGCACCTACGGGCGCGACCCCCTGTACGGACTGCTGCTTACCTTCGGCGCGGCGCTGGTCATTGAAGAGGGTATCCGCCTGGTCTGGGGCTCGACCGAAAAGCAGTTACCGCTGCCGGCCGCCATCTCGGGCGCGTTCCTTTTCGCAGATCTGGTCTATTCCAACTATCGTCTGTTCGCGAGCGGCTTCGCAGTGATCGCCATTTTCGGGTTGTGGCTCTTTCTGGAGAAGACGCCTTACGGCGCCATCATCAAGGCGGGCGCGCACGACAGCGAGATGGTCCGGGCGCTGGGCATCAACCTCTCACGCTTGCGATTGCTGGTTTTTGGCATCGGTGTGGCATTGGCCGCTCTGGCAGGGATCATCATGGCTCCGATCTGGGGTATCCGGCCGCACGTCGGCGTCGATGCCGTGGTACCTGCGTTCCTGATCATCGTCCTGGGTGGCGTGGGTTCGCTGTGGGGCGCGGTTATCGCGGGTCTCATGGTTGGACTTCTGGTGGGCTTGACCGGGGCGTACGCCTCGGAATGGTCCCTGATGTCGATGTATCTTCTGTTCATTGCAGTGGTCACCTTCCGCTCGCGCGGACTTTTTGGAAAAAAGAGCGTTCTCGATGTCTAGAACCCTGGAGGGAAAGGTCGCCCTTGTCACCGGCTCTGCCGGGGTGATGGGATTGGCTGTGGTCAACGCTCTGTTGGTGGAAGGCTGCCGCGTGGCGATGGTGGATGCCGCAGCCGACCGCAACCAATCGCTTGCGAGCGAGCTCGGGCCGATGGTGCAGGCGTTCTCGTTCGATATCAGCGATCCTGCCGCGGTCGAGCAGGGCCACGCCAGTGTGGTTCGCGCTTTCGGCGACGTGTCGATCCTGGTGAACAATGCCGGCATCCTGTCGAACAACAAGTCCGAGGCCACGACGCCCGACGAGTGGCGGCGCGTGTTGTCGGTCAATCTCGACGGGGCCTTCTATCTTTCACGCTGTGTCGTCCCCGCCATGAAGCGTGCACGCTTTGGCCGCATCATCAACACGAGCTCGCTGGCGGCCAAGACCGGGGGCCTGACGGCTGGCACGGCCTACTCCGTGTCCAAGGGCGCCCTGTCCTCTCTGACCTTTTCGCTGGCCCGCGAACTCGCTGCCTTCGGCGTCACGGTCAATGCGATCGCGCCGGCCTATGTCAAAACGCCGATGATCACCGAGCAGCTGGACGAGGAGCAGCGGCAGAAGCTGCTCAAGGACATTCCGGTTGGTCGGTTTTGCGAGCCCGAGGAATTCGCCCACGTCGTGCGCTTTCTGGCTGCACCTCTTTCGGGTTTCATCACCGGCGAGGTCCTGGATCTCAACGGCGGACTTCTCATGGACTGACCATGGCCGACACCCAGAATTTTCAGCCATCCGACGTCGCATTTGAAAAGCTATTCAGCCTGCGCGGCAAATCGGCTTACGTTACCGGTGGGTATGGCGGGATCGGCGAGGCCATTGCGTGGGCGTTGGCGCATGCCGGTGCCCAGGTGGCCGTGTCGGGTCGTGACATCGACAAGTCCCAATCACTTGCCAACCGTATGCGTGCGGCTGGTCTGGACGCGATGGGCTTGCGCATGGACTCTCATTCAGTTCCAAGCATTCAAGCCTCCGTGCAGGAAGTGGCCGGCGCGTTCGGCCATCTGGACATCCTGGTCAACTGCGTTGGCATACAACGGGAACAAGAACTGCTGGACGTCACGGAAGACGTCTACGACGAAGTGATCCAGGTCAACTTGAAGGCCGGAATGTTTCTTGGGCAGGCGGTCGCTCGCGCGCAGATTGCTGCGGAGCGTGGCGGGCGTCAGGTGCATCTCCTGTCCGTGCGCGCGCAGCTCGGGCTGCAAGGACGTGGCTACTCGGCCTATTGCAGTTCCAAGGGTGGTCTGGTGATGCTCATCAAACAACACGCGAGCGAGCTGGCCCGCCATGGGATCACGGTCAATGGCATCGCGCCAACGGTGGTGCGCACAGAGATGGGTGCGCACTGGCTTGCCAATCCGGTGACGCGCAAGCAGGTGCTTGCGCGCATCCCTCTCGGCCGCGTGGCGGAGACCGCGGACATCGCGGGTGCTGCCGTGTTTTTTGCGTCCCCAGGTGCCGCGTTCGTGTCCGGCCAGATCCTCTATCTTGACGGCGGGCTCACGTCCTGCCAGTGAATGTCTTCGTGGCAGCGGGGTCGAGGTTTAGCTGGCGATATGCAGCAGCTTGAAACCTATGAAGAGCAGCACCGCCGAAAGAAAACGGCGCAGGAATACCTGGGGCAAGTGCGAGGAAAGCATCGCGCCGGCAATGACGCCGGGGATCGATCCGAGGAGCAGATTGCCAAGCAGCACGAAGTTGACGTTGCCCAGCAGCAGGTGACCCAGCCCCGCGAACATCGCCAACGGAATAGCGTGCACGATATCTGACGCAATCAGGCGCGACGGCGTGAGCCGTAGCGGGTAGAGGTAGGCGAGGAACACCACGCCGAGCGCTCCGGCGCCGATCGAGGTGAGCGTGACCAGGACGCCGATCGCTGCCCCCGCCAGGACCGTCATTGGCGGCTGCAATTCCTTGAACCGATCAACCGAGCCCGTCCGGAATTTCCGGCCCAGGGCGTGCAGCTGCTTCTGAAACAACATGGCGGTAGCAGTGAGGACCACCGCGCACGCAATCACAACTTTCAGGAACTCCGCCGCAGCAGCGTCAATCGGCGCCAACGTCATCCAAAGGAGCGTAAGCGCGGAGGCGGGCAGACTGCCCAGCCACAGGCGGCGCACGACCTGCCAGTCGATGAGGCCCTTGCCGTGGTGTACCCGTGTCGCCGCAAGTTTCGTGAGAGCCGCGAACCAGAGATCGGTACCCACCGCCGATAACGGGGCAACGCCGAAAACCAGCATCAGCAAGGGCGTCATCACGGCGCCGCCCCCGACCCCGGTCAAACCCACCAGCATGCCCGTGCCGGCACCGGCGGCAATCAACATTCCATCAACAGCAAACATAACAATCTCGCAATAGCGTACACTCACTGAAAATATATGTTTTAGTCAGATAGAATATTTAATGTTTAATACAATAAATTGCGGCCCTGGCAAGGGAATCGAGTGAATGGCAATCAGCTCAGCATCGAGGAATTGAACGCCCAGCGCCGGGAAGCGGTGCGCCTGCGACTGCAAGGCGAGAAGCTGGCAGTCGTCACCGCTGCCACCGGCCTCAGCACACCAACCGTGATTAGCGCCGTGCGGGCCTACCGCCAGGGCGGCTGGAATGCGGTGCAAGTGAGTCCTCGCCAAGGCCGGCCCGCCAAGGACATGGAAGGGGTGAACCCCGAGCATGTACGCGGGTTGGTCCAGGCCATGCTGGCCGGACCACCCGACGCCGCCGGACTCACCTATCCGCTCTGGAGTCGCAAAGCTCTGCGCCAATGGCTGGAGGGCCACGGCGCCGGTAAGACCAGCGCAGGCAAAGTGGGGCGGCTGGGTCAGGCCCTGGGGCTCGAATTCGATCTTCAAGTGCTGCCCGAGGCCCTTGCGGCCACCGGCGGCATGACGCTCTTTCACGGCATCGAGCACTACTTGCCCACCTGGCCCGGCGTGCCGGCGGACAGCGGAAAGATCGGCGTCATCTGCGTGCGGGCCGCGCGTGGCCAACTGCTGTGGCTGGCGTTCTCGGGGCCACTGGAGGCGCGCCACTATCTGGTTTTCCTGGAGCGGCTGCTGCCTGCGCGCGGCGCCCTCGAATTTTCAATTCGCGGCTCGTCACGGCTGCTGCGTGTTCCCGAGCTGCGCGAGTGGCTGGCCCCTCGGGCGAGCCAACTGCGTTTGGTCGATCCGGAAGTCGGCTTGCGCAGCACAATCAATTTCCAACCCCTTCATCGCGGCTTGGCCGCAGAACGAGCCGAGAGGACACCCATGGCCCTGACCCATCTGCAACGCCTGGAAGCCGAGAGCATCCACATCATGCGCGAAGTTGTCGCCGAAGCCGACAAGCCCGTGATGCTCTACTCCGTGGGTAAGGACAGCGCGGTGATGCTGCACCTCGCCATGAAGGCGTTCTACCCGTCCCGACCGCCATTTCCCCTCATGCATGTGGACACGCGCTGGAAATTCCGCGAGATGTATTCGTTCCGGGACCGCATGGTCAAAGAATTGGGCATGGAGCTGATCACGCACGTGAACCCAGACGGCGTGGCGAAAAACATCAACCCGTTCACGCACGGTTCGGCGATCCACACCGACGTGATGAAGACCGAGGGCCTGAAGCAGGCGTTGGACAAATATGGATTTGACGCGGCGTTCGGCGGGGCCCGGCGCGACGAGGAAAAATCTCGCGCCAAAGAACGCATCTTTTCGTTCCGTTCCGCGCAGCATCGCTGGGACCCGAAGAACCAGCGGCCCGAGTTGTGGAAGCTCTATAACGCGCGCAAACACAAAGGCGAATCGTTGCGTGTGTTCCCGCTTTCCAACTGGACCGAGCTGGACATCTGGCAGTACATCTACCTGCAGAAGATTCCCATCGTTCCGCTCTACTACGCCGCCATGCGACCCGTGGTCGAGCGCAACGGCACGCTCATCATGGTCGACGACGACCGCATGCCGCTCGCCGCAGGCGAGGTGCCGATGATGCGCAGCGTGCGCTTTCGCACGCTGGGCTGCTATCCGCTGACCGGCGCAATCGAATCTGACGCCGACACGCTGCCCGCGATCATCCAGGAGATGCTGCTCGCCAAGACTTCGGAACGGCAGGGGCGCGTGATCGATCACGACTCCGCCGCATCCATGGAAAAGAAGAAGCAGGAGGGCTATTTCTGATGGCACACGTCAGCGACCTCATCGCCTCCGACATCGGCGGCTACCTCAAAGCCCACGAGCAGAAAAGCCTGCTGCGCTTCATCACCTGCGGCAGTGTCGATGACGGCAAGAGCACGCTCATCGGCCGCCTGCTTTATGACTCCAAGATGCTGTTCGAGGACACCATCGCGGCGATGGAAGCGGATTCGCGCAAATGGGGAACGCAGGGCGACAACATCGACTTCGCGCTGCTGGTGGACGGCCTGGCAGCTGAACGCGAACAGGGCATCACCATTGACGTTGCCTACCGCTTCTTTTCGACCGAGCGGCGCAAGTTCATCGTCGCGGACACGCCGGGCCACGAACAGTACACCCGCAACATGGTGACGGGCGCGTCTACAGCCGATGCCGCCGTGCTGATGGTCGATGCGCGCAAGGGCGTGCTGACGCAGACGCGGCGGCACAGCTACCTCGTTTCGCTGCTCGGCATCCGGCACGTGGTGGTCGCGATCAACAAGATGGATTTGGTCGACTACAGCCAGAAGACGTTCCAGCGCATCGTCGATGACTACCGCACCTTCGCCGAGCAGATCGATCTGCCCAACGTCACTTTCATTCCCGTTTCTGCATTCAAGGGCGACAACATCACCAGCCGCAGCGACAAGACGCCGTGGTACAGCGGCACCACGCTGATGGGCTACCTGGAAACCGTCGAGGTGGACGAAGAGCGGATGCAACTCTTGCCGTTCCGTCTGCCCGTGCAATGGGTGAATCGGCCCGACCTGGACTTCCGCGGCTTCTCGGGAACCATCGCGAGCGGCAAGGTCAAGCCCGGCGACAGGATTCGCGTGCAGCCTTCGGGCAAAGAGAGTACGGTTTCGCGCATCGTCACGTACGACGGCGATCTGCCCGATGCGGTCGCCGGCCAGTCGGTCACGCTGACACTCACGGACGAAGTGGACATTTCCCGTGGCGACGTGATTTCAAAGGCCGATGCGCCGGCCGGCATCGCCGACCAGTTTGAGACCACGCTTGTCTGGATGCACGAGGACGAGCTGTTGCCAGGGCGGTCCTACCTGCTGAAGATGGGCGCGCAGACCGTCACTGCTTCGGTGATGGACATCAAATATCAGGTCAACGTCAACACGCTGGAGCACATCGCCGCCAAGACACTGGCGCTCAACGCCATCGGGGTGTGCACACTGAACCTCGACCGCCCCATCGGATTCGACCCCTACAGCGAGAACCGCGACACCGGCGGCTACATCCTGATCGATCGGCTGAGCAATGCAACCGTTGCAGCGGGCTTGATCAACTTTGCCCTGCGACGCAGTCAGAACATTCACGTCCAGCACGTCGACGTCAACAAGGGGGCGCGCAACGAGCTCAATCATCAGAAATCCTGCGTCGTCTGGTTTACCGGACTGTCGGGATCGGGCAAGTCCACCATCGCCAACCTGCTGGAGAAGAAACTCCACGCAATGGGCCATCGCACCTACCTGCTGGATGGCGACAACGTGCGTCACGGCCTGAACAAGGACTTGGGCTTCACCGACACCGATCGCGTCGAAAACATCCGGCGCGTGGCCGAAGTCGCCAAGCTGATGGTTGACGCCGGACTGATCGTGCTCACAGCCTTCATTTCGCCGTTCCAGGCCGAGCGCCGCATGGCACGCGCCATGGTCGAGGCAGATGAATTCCTTGAAATTCACGTCGACGTTCCGCTCGCATTGGCAGAACAGCGGGACGTGAAAGGTCTCTACAAAAAAGCTCGCCGCGGCGAGCTCAAGAACTTCACGGGCATCGACTCCCGCTATGAAATACCGGAGATGCCCGAACTGCACCTGCCCACCGACAAGCTCAGTCCCGAGGATGCGGTGGAACAGATCATCAGCGTGCTGCGCCGGCACGACCGGCTGCCTTGAGATTCAATGCGGGTCGGATTGGAAAACGGAGCTGGTGAACGCCGAGTCCGGCAGCGCGCTGCTGCCGAACGATGCCATCAGTTCCTTTTGCGAGTTGTAGCCCATCTTCTCGAGGATGGCCATGATCTGGCTGCGGACCGTGTGGAAAGACGCATTGCGTTGATGCGCAATCGCCTTCGCGGGCAGCCCCTTGAGCAATGCCTGCAACACTTCGGCTTCGGCCGGGGTGAGCCGCGCTATCCCCGCCGTGGACCCAGGCGCAGCCACGCGCAGGGACGTCTTGTCATCAAATACGGCGAGGATCAATTTCTTGTCAAAGGCATCTTCGCGTCCCACCAGGGGATGCCACGGGATCAAGTGGATCTGCCAGTCCTTGCCTGTGCGGGCCGTCAGCTTGAGTCAGCAAGCGAAGGACGTCCGTCGCCGAATGCACCGCGGCCGAGTACCGTTCGAGGCGAGCCGAGATGGCCCAAGCTCGCTTGAAGTGCGGCAGCAGGCAGCCCAACGTGTTTGCGGCTGATGCATCAAAGGGGGGTGAGGAGATACTGCGCATGGCGTACAGAACCATGGTCGTATCGCCCGTGCCGGCAAACGATCCTGCAATCGTCCAACGCAAGCCCCTGGGCGTCAAATACTTGGCGAAGAACTCATGCTCCGCGACAAAATTCGCATCGAAGTGCTCTTCACACCGCATCACCTCGCCCGGGGGAAGGTCCAAGAGAGCCTGCAAACGGGGGTCGAGTTTCCCCCAACGATCCAGGTAGGTGCGGGAGGCGTCTACCCATGCCGGCTGACTCACCTGGCAATCGATGACAGCGCCGCTTGCGGTGTCGAAACTCAACAGTTGAACGCATGCCGCGCCCAGGATATCGGCGAGCGAGTGCAATGCATGACTTAGCGCCGCGGAGGAATCGGCGCATCCATACTCGTCCACCAAACGAAGGAGATCGTCTGTGGTGGGTGCTTTCATGACAACACTATGTGAGATTAGTCACATTTTGGCAATTTCCGTTGAGATTTGATACTACGTCTTAAATGCCAGTTCGGCCAACCCATCTGCGACGGTCGGGTGGCGCAAAGCAAGTCTCAGTTCAGCCTTCATCCTGCCATTGACAAGCCGCCTCGATTCGCTCATGAAGCTGAGGAGCACAAGTGGCAACTGATCCTGTGCAGTCGAGCGCAGAACCCGCGGCGGACGCGGCAGCCCGTACAGATCGGCGGCCAGATCGAAGTAGTCACCCATCTTGAGCTCGGTGTCGTCACTCACGTTGTACACGCGCTGTGGCTTGGCCCGCCAGAGCGCGGCGACGACGGCGCGCGCAAGGTCGTCGGCGTGGATGTGATTGGTGTAGACGTCGTCTTCCCGCGCGAGAACGGGCGTGCCCTTGGCGAGCCGCTCGCGCGGCGTGCCACCTACACGGTCCTGTGCATAAATGCCAGGAATACGCAGGATGCTCGCTCGAGAGTGCGCCGCGCGTGCCCAGTGGCGCACTGCCCTCTCGGCGTCGGCCCGACGGTGCGCGCGTGGCGTTCGCGGGTTGGGCGGCCGGGATTCGGCGACCCACTCGCCGCCGCAGTCTCCGTACACGCCGCTGGTCGATGCATAAACCAGCGCCGCCGGCGGGCTGCGGCGTTGCAGCGCGCGAAGCAGGCCTGCGGTGCGCGCATCCCGCCACCAGACCGGATCTCCTTCAGCCCGCGGAGGCGCCAGGTGCACAACGCGGGTCGCAAGGCCACCCAGGCGGGCTAGCGTATGCGCGTGGTCAAGGTCGCCCTGGAGCGCCGTGATACCCGCTTCGCGCAACAGCTGTACGCGGGACGGGGAGGACGTCAGCGCAAGCAGGCGCACGCGTCCGCGCAGCCCCCGCGCCACTCTCATGCCGACATCCCCACAGCCGATGATCAGCACGCGCTCGCGGCGAAAGCGCGCGGGAAGCGCGCCAAGGGGACTTTGGATTGAAGGCAAAATCAGGCGTCGGCACAACAGAGCCCCGAGGATACCCAAAGATGACAAGCGCGCAGGACCCCACGGGTCCTTTTCAAGTCACCGTCCAGCCCAGCGGGCGAGCCTTTAGCGTCGAGGCGGGCGAGGCCATGCTCGCCGCAGCGATCCGCCAGGGCGTGGGCATGCCCTACGGTTGCAAGGACGGCGCATGCGGCTCCTGCAAGTGCAAGAAGCTGTCCGGCAGCGTCGTGCACGGCCTGCATCAACCCAAAGCACTGAGCGTCGAGGAAGAGGCGGCGGACTACGTGCTCACATGCTGCGGCGTGCCGCATAGCGACGTGGTGCTTGAGTCGCGCCAGGTCACCGATGAGAGCGCGTTCCCGGTACGCAAGATGCCCTCGCGGGTGCTCTCACTGGAAAAGAAATCGAACGACGTGATGGTGGTCAGCTTGCAGCTGCCCGCCAATGACACCATGCGCTATCACGCCGGCCAGTACATCGAATTCATCCTGCGCGACGGCGCGCGGCGCAGCTACTCGATGGCTAACGCGCCGCACACGATGGTCAAGTCCGATGTGCTGTCGGCAACACCCAGCGGTCCCGCTGTGGAACTGCATATCCGCCACATGCCGGGCGGCAAGTTTACCGATCACGTCTTCGCTGCGATGAAGGAAAAAGAGATCCTTCGCGTTGAGGGGCCCTTCGGCAGCTTTTATCTGCGCGAGGACTCCAGGAAACCGATAATGCTGCTCGCCTCGGGCACGGGCTTCGCGCCGATCAAGGCGGTGATCGAGCACATGCAGTTCAAGGGCATCGACCGCACCGCGACGCTCTATTGGGGCGGCCGCCGTCCAGCGGACCTGTATATGGACGACTGGGTGCAGGCGCGCCTTGCGGACATGCCCAACCTCAAATACGTGCCCGTCATTTCGAACGCGCTGCCTGAGGACAACTGGACCGGCCGCACCGGCTTCGTTCACAAGGCGGTGATGGAAGATCATCCCGACCTTTCCGCCTACCAGGTCTATGCCTGCGGCGCACCCATCGTGATCGACTCCGCGCGCGCAGATTACTGCGCGCTTGCCAGGTTACTGCCCGACGACTTCTTCGCCGACTCTTTCACCACCGAAGCCGACAAGCACAAGGCCACGCCGGTATGAAGCGCAGATGCCTTCTCATGCTGCTGACCGCAGCCGTGGCCCTTTCCTCGTCGGCTGCTTTCGCCCAAGCGCGGACCATCCGCTTGATCGTCCCGTACGCGGCCGGCGGCCCGATCGACGTCACCGCACGCTTGCTGGCCGAGCGCGTCAAGGACAGCCTGGGAACGGTGATCATCGACAACCGGCCGGGTGGAGGCGGCAACATCGGTGCTGACGCTGTGGCCAAGGCTGCGCCGGACGGCCTCACCATCGGGATCGCCGCGGTCGCGACGCACGCGATCAATCCGTGGCTGTTCGCGAAGATGCCGTACGACGCGGCGAAGGACTTCGCGCCCATCACGCAGATGGTCCGCGTACCGAACGTGCTGGTGATGAACGCGGAAACCGCAGTGCGGCTCAAGATCAACACATTGGCCGATCTCATCGCCTACGGCAAGGCGAACCCCGGCAAGCTGAATTACGGCAGCGGCGGCAACGGAAGCGCCGGCCACCTGGCCGGGGAAATGTTCAAGCAGGGCGCGAGAATTTTCGCGGTGCACATCCCCTACAACGGTGGCAGTCCGGCGCAGCTCGCGCTCCTGTCGGGCCAAGTCGACTTCAATTTCGATAACCTTGCGACGGCGGCGCCGAACATCCGCGCGGGCAAGCTGAAGGCGCTGGCCGTGACCACGCTACAGCGCTCGCCGGCCTTGCCCGAGGTGCCGCCGGTGGCAGACACGATCAAGGGCTTCGCCATTGACACATGGTGGGGGCTCGTCGCGCCTGCAGGAACGCCGCGCGATGTCCTCGCCAAGCTCAATGCGGCATTCGTCGCCGCGTTGCAGTCTCCTGAAGCCCAAACCCGCTTCGCCTCGCTCATGGCTGAACCCGTGCCGAATTCACCTGAAGAATTCGGCGGGTTCATGAAGGCGGAGCTTATGAAGTACGAGAAAGTCGTCAAACTTTCAGGCGCCAAGGTCGATTGATTTAAGCGCAGCCAAGCGCTGCGTAGCGTCCGCTGTGCGTCCTACGCCGCGTGTGCGGTTTGTCCGACATCACCGCCGAGTTACGGCTCGCTACAGTGGCTCTACCGGAACGACGTCAGGAGCTCAGGATGCCCGCGCTACACAACCTTCTGTGTTTTGCCTCGATCGCACTCTATGTCGTCCCGGTTGCGGCGCAAATTGCGCCTGCGACAACCAATGATTTCGGGTCTGCGGCCTGGCATGCGCCAAGCAAGCCAGGGCGCAGCTACCTGGGCCTCAATTTGGGCCGCTCCAATTCAACTGCCGCCTGCGATTCATTCGAGCTTGTCTGCAATGAAAAAGATCGTACCGCTCACCTCTACGCTGGCGCCTTGCTCACCGACACCTGGCGCGTCGAAGTCGGTGTTCTGAAGTTCGGACGCATCCCCCACCTCCGTGCCGATGTACGCGCACAGGGCCTGAACCTCAGTCTGGTGGGCAAGGCTCGCCTAGGCAATTCGGTGGGTGTGTTCGCCAAGCTGGGTACGACCTACGGCCGCACCGACACCAGCTCGATGGGCGCCGGACCCGAGCAAGGTTTCGGTGTGTCGTGGGCTGGCGGTGTCAGCTACAACATCACGTCGCGGCTGTCGGCAACCTTGGAAATGGACAGCCACGAGCTGCGCTTGCCCGGCGGCAGCCGCGACCCGCTGCGTTCGACCAGCCTAGGCTTGCAGTACCGCTACTAGGCATTCGCTTTAAAAAGTCGCTGCGCGACTTTTTAAAGCGGTTCAGCATGTGTGAGAGCGCCGGCCGAGCCGGACCCTTCTCACAAGAGGGACCGCGCTGCACGATGTTTCGCGCGATCCGACCGTAGCGAGCCCGGCAACTCCGAAAAAATGCGAAGCATTTTTTCGGATAACTACTCACCTAGATAGGCGGCGCGGACCTTCGGGTCGCTCAGCATCGCCTTGGCCTCGCCACTCATGGTAATCAATCCCGACTCCATCACATAGCCGCGGTCGGCGATTTGCAGCGCGCGGCTGGCGTTCTGCTCCACCAAGAGAATCGTGACCCCCTGCGCATAGACTTCGCGCACCACCTCGAAAATCTTGTAGACCATGATGGACGAGCCCTCGATGGGCCTGTCACCCATCATGGTCTACAAGATTTTCGAGGTGGTGCGCGAAGTCTATGCGCAGGGG
>JBKJTX010000141.1:0-7077 GCA_046590315.1 Ramlibacter sp.
CAACTCACCAACACCGGCACGCTGCGCATCACGCGCCGCGACATTGCCCGCGCCAAGACCATCCTCGCCCAGAAAAAGCAGGCGGATGGATCGGCGAAAGAACAGGCCGCCAAGTAAGGAAGCACCATGACGGAAGCCAGAACATCCCTCAAGCGCACGCTGATCGGCAAGGTTGTGAGCGACAAGCGCTCCAAGACCATCACGGTCCTGGTCGAGCGTCGCACCGTGCACGAGCTCTACGGCAAGATCATCGGCCGTTCGAGCAAGTACCACGCCCATGACGAAAAGGGCGAGTTTCACACCGGGGACGTGATCGAGATTACCGAGAGCCGGCCTATTTCCAAGACCAAGAACTGGGTCGCGACCCGCCTGGTCGAAAAGGCCATCGAGGTCTGATCCTCCCGCTGCACCCAACCAAGAAACGGCCCACAATGTGGGCCGTTTCCTATTTTCCGGAGCACATCAAATGATCAAAGTCGGCGACCCGATTCCCAACGTCACGCTGCAGGAGTTCTCTGAAGTCGAGGGCAATGGCTGCAGCATCGGCCCTAACCCGGTGAAGGTGGCCGAAGTGGCTGCCGGCAAGACGATTGCGGTCTTCGCACTGCCGGGCGCGTTCACACCGACCTGCTCCGCCAAGCATGTCCCAGGCTATGTGCAAAAAGCCGACGAATTCAAGAAGGCCGGCGTCGACGAGATCTGGTGCCTGAGCGTCAACGACGCTTTCGTGATGGGCGCGTGGGCGCGCGACCAGAAGACCGAGAACAAGATCCGCATGCTGGGCGACGGAAGCGCGGAATTCGCCAAGGCCACAGGTCTCACGCTCGACCTCACCGGCAGGGGCATGGGCGTTCGCAGCGGGCGTTATTCGATGCTGGTGAAAGACGGCAAGGTCGCCGCGCTGAACATCGAGGCGCCCGGAAAGTTCGAGGTCAGCGACGCCGATACGCTGCTCGCGCAGGCCAAGGCTTAGGCCAAGTCGGCCTTGAGGTAGTGCGCGCCCGGAATCGGGTTGTGATAGTAGGGCGGGATGTCCTGGAAGCCCAGTTCCCCGTACAGCGCGCGCGCTGCTTCCATATCGTCAAGCGTGTCGAGCAACACACAGCTGTAGCCTGCCTGGCGCGCCGCCGCGAGGATGGCTTCCGCCAATTCGCGGCCCAGGCCCGAACCGCGAAACCGGTCGCGCACATAGAGCCGCTTCATTTCCGCAGCGTTGGGATAGTCGGCCGAGTCCAAAGGCCGCAGTGCGCAGCAGCCCGCAGCGTCGCCGTCAATCATCGCGAGAACGAGCGCGCCGCGCGGCGGCGCGTAGTCGCCGGGCAGATTTGCCAGTTCTTCGTCGAATTGCTGGAAGCAAAGGTCAACCCCAAGGCCGGCGGCGTACTCGCGGAACAACGTACGCACTGCGTCGATCTCCTCCGGTCGGGTCGGGGTCGTGAGCTCCAAGAGCGGGATCTGCTGAGTGTCCAAGCGGCTGCTGGGAAGTGGAAGGTTTTCCAGTTTAGCGCTTGCGCTCAAGACCGCGCGGCCCCGCTTGCAACAATCGCAAGTGGAGTTGTTATCAATCGCCCAGTCTGACGATGGCGTAAACCACGGCTGAGGCGGCAAGGAGGATCGTGATCGCCGCGAGCCGCGAGCGCCAGTCGTCACGGGAAGGGAGGGTGTCCCGCACCGCCAGAGCCTTGCCACCGATCATCGGCCGGAGGAGGTCCTGGCCCTTTCGAACTTGGTAATACAGGATTGCCGCAATGTGCAGCGCCACCAGCGTCAAGATGACGTACTGGCCGATATTCTTGTGATACCACGTCGCCAAACGCACGAGCTTGTTCGACACGAGAACACCCAGCGGACCCGAGAATTCCACGGCATCGTCGCTAAACAGGCCAGTGGTTACTTGCGCTACCAGGATGAGCAGGAGGGCATAAACCGACAAGGCGCCCAGAGGGGAGTGGCCGGGCCGCGCGTGTGTCGCCGGGTCCCGAAAATAGGCAATGGCAGCGAACGGGGAAGGCGGGAACGTGTGGAAGCGTGACCAGCGCCCACCGACGAAGCCCCAGACCAGGCGGAAGAGAATGAGTGCCCCTACCGCGTATCCGAGCCGGCCGTGCCACACCATGGCCGCGCCGCCGGTCTTGGCGGTAATCACGAGAGCAATGACCGCGACCGCCAACAGCCAATGAAATGCGCGCGTGGGCAGATCCCAGACTGTTACCCTTTGAACAGGCGAATCCACCTCATTTATCATCCGACCCTCCCCCAAGCTATCGCAAGATTGTGCCAACACCGCGCCCTTGGTGTTTTCCCGAGCGAGTGGCGCTTGGCAGAACTTTGCAAGCGTGACGCGACTCTGCAGTTCACACCATTACCAAGAAAGGCTTTCATGAAGCTCGCCGTACTCGTACTCGTCCTTGCCTCGACCATGGCTCTTCCGGCACTTGCCCAGTTTCGTAAACCGGAGGACGCGATCAAGTACCGTCAAAGCGTGATGTACACCATGGGCACCCATTTCTACAGCCGCATCGGCAGCATGGTGAACGGCCGGATTCCCTTCGACGCCAAGGCAGCGGCTGAGAACGCCGATCTGATCGTGACACTTTCTCGCCTGCCATGGGTTGCATTCACCCCGGACACGAATGGCGTCGGGAAGAGCGATGCCAAGCCGGCGATCTGGACGGAACAGGCGAAATTTAAGGACCTTGCGGAAAAGATGCAGGCTGACGTACTCAAGCTGCAAACTGCGAGCAAGACGGGAGACCTGGAGGTGTTGAAAGCCGCATACCGATCCGCAGGCAGTAGCTGCAAGGCCTGCCACGACGCCTACACCAGTCAATAACGATCCCCGCGCTCGGCCTTCAGCTTTCTGCCAGCAGTTTCTCGATCAACTGATGAAGCTCGGCGAAGTTGGGCTGGCCCACATAGCGTTTAACGATCTCGCCCCGCTTGTTCACCAGGAAAGACGTGGGCGTGAGCTGCACATCGCCCCAGGCCCTGGCGACGGCGCCCGTGTTATCGATCGCGACCTTGAACGGGAGCTTGCGCGTTTGCGCGTAGTGCACAACATAGCTGGGCGGGTCGTAGCTCATGGCCACGGCTACCGTGTCGTAGCCCTGGCCCCGGTACTTGTCGTACGTGGCCATGATCTTCGGCATCTCGGCCACGCATGTGGTGCAACTCGTGGCCCAGAAGTTCACCAGCGTGACATGACCCTTCAGGTCGGCTGTGGATTTGCTCGAACCGTCCAACAAAACGAAGGTGGCCTCTGGCGCCGCCGCCGAGTCCCCCAGGTACACGGCTGCGCCGACGGCCAGCACGGCCGCTGCGGCCATACCAGCGAGCACTCGTTTCATACCTGTGTCCATGTGGAGTGATTTTAGGGGTCAGTGCTCAGATCGCCTGCAGCCGGCGTAGTTCCGGCAGACGGAGATCCGCATCGTCCAAGAGCTCGCGCAAAACCTCCTCGGTATGCTGGCCGAGTAAGGGCGGCGGCAGATCCGTGCGCACGGGCGTAACGCTCAATTTCATGGGGCTGGAAACCAGCTGAAGGTCGGGGCGCAACGGATGGTCCCATGCGGTGACCATGCTTCTTTCCTGCACGTGCGGGTCCGCGAACACCTCCGCCAGGTTGTTGATCGCGCCGCAAGGCACCTTGGCGGCCTCCAGCGCGGCCAACCAGTCGGTCTTTGTTCGGGCCTTCATGATGGCTTCGAGCAGCGGCACCAGCACGTCGCGATTGCGCACGCGGTCCTGATTTTTCGCGAAGCGCGAGTCGACCGCCAGCTCGGGGCGTCCGGCCTCTTGGCAGAACTTGGCGAACTGCCCATCGTTGCCCACAGCCAGGATCAGGTGGTCCTTGCTGCCATCGGTCTGCGGCGCGACCTCGAACACCTGGTAGGGCACGATGTTCTGGTGTGCATTGCCGGCACGCCCCGGCACCTTGCCGCTCACCAAATAATTTGCGCCCAAGTTGGCGAGCATGGCGACCTGCGTATCGAGCAGGGCCATGTCCACGTGCTGGCCTTCGCCCGTGCGCTCGGCGTGGCGCAACGCGGCCAGAACCGCAACCGTCGCGTACAGGCCGGTGAAAAGATCGGACACCGCGACGCCGACCTTCTGCGGGCCGCCGCCTAGATCGTCACGCTCACCGGTGACGCTCATGAGGCCGCCCATGCCCTGGATCGCATAGTCGTAGCCCGCTCGCTCGCGGTAAGGCCCAGTTTGGCCGAAGCCAGTCACGCTGCAATAAACCAGGCGTGGGTTGGCGTCTTTCAGCGAAGCGTAGTCCAGGCCATAGCGCGCCATGTCGCCGACCTTGAAGTTCTCCACGAATACATCGCAGCGAGCGACCAAGTCGCGAATCAAAGCCTGCCCGGCGGGCTGTGAAATGTCGCAGGTGATCGAGCGCTTGTTCCGGTTGGCGCCCAGGTAGTAGGCGGCCTCGGCCGTATCGCGGCCGTCGGCATCCTGCAGAAACGGCGGACCCCAGCTGCGCGTATCGTCGCCGCCGCCCGGGCGTTCCACCTTGATCACGTCCGCGCCCAGGTCGGCCAGCGTCTGGGTGCACCATGGGCCAGCGAGGACGCGAGACAGGTCGAGGACGCGGATGCCGGTGAGTGAATTCATGGGTGACAGGATAATCGCTCCATGCCCCGACCGCCGAAGTTTGCGTCGCTGCTGTGCGTAGTCGCGCTGGCGGCTTGCAGCCCCACATTCAACTGGCGCGACGTGCGCGTCGAACCGACGGGCCTGAAGGCCATGCTGCCTTGCAAGCCGGACAAGGGCAAACGCCAGGTGCCGATGGCGGGCCGGCAGACAACTTTGCAGGTGCTGGGCTGCGAAACCGGCGGCGCATCCTTCGCAATCCTTCATGCCGATTTGGGCGCCCCGGCATTGGCCGGCGAGGCGCTCGGCCAATGGCGCGCAGCCACGCTGGCGGCCATGCGCGCAACCGCTTCGCTTGACTCGCCGTTTCTACCCCCCGGCGCGTTGGCTCTGCCGCAGTCGCTGCGGGCGGCGGCCAGCGGGCAACGCGCGGACGGCCGCCGGGTGGAAGGCCGCGCCGCCTACTTTGCACAGGGCAACCATGTGTTCCAGGCCGTCGTGTACGCCGAGCACATCAAGCCGGAGTTCGGCGACCCGTTCTTCGCCGGGCTGCGTTTTGAATGAGTCCCCGCGGCGACTTCTCGCGGCAAAGGATAATTCCCCTCTATGAACGCGATCCTCATCATCGCCCACGCGCCGCTGGCGCATGCCCTGCGCCAATGCGCCCTGCATGTCTTCCCGGACTGTGGGGCGCACTTGGCCGCCATCGACGTGCAACCCAACTTGCCGCCAGAGGAGACCCTGGCCACCGCGCGCATTGCCATGGATCAGCTCAACCGTCTGGCAGGCATCGACGGCGTGCTCGTGCTGACCGACATTTTCGGCGCCACGCCCAGCAACGTCGCGCAGAAGTTGGTGGACGGAGTGAAGTCGCGCCTCATCACCGGCGTGAACTTGCCGATGCTCTTGCGCACCGTGAGCTATCGCAACGAGCCGCTGGAGGCCCTGGTGTCGCGGGCCGTGATCGGCGGCACCCAGGGCGTGATGCAGGTGGCGATCACGGCGCCTCAGAACCAGCCGCGAAGAAATAATGACAACGAGCACCACGACCATCAGCAATAAGCTGGGCCTGCACGCCCGCGCTTCCGCCAAGCTCACCAAGCTGGCCGGCAGCTACCCGTGCGAGGTCTGGATCAGCAAGGGCGATCGCCGCGTCAATGCCAAGAGCATCATGGGCGTGATGATGCTGGCAGCCGGCGTCGGCAGCGAAGTGACGATCGAGACCATCGGCGAGCGGGAGCAGGAAGCGATGGATGCATTGCTGACCCTGATCCACGACAAGTTTGGAGAAGGCGGGTGATGAGCTCCGCCGGGCCGCCCCAAGGTGCGAAGGCCCCCTCGGGGGGCAGCGCAGCGCCAGCAAGCGTGGGGGCTGCATGACCTTTTCTATTCACGGTCTGGCCGTCGCTCGCGGCATCGCCATCGGGCGGGCGGTGCTGATGGCGTCCAGCCGTGTCGACGTGGCGCACTACTTCATCGAGCCGCGCCAGATCGAGACCGAAATTGAACGCGTGCGCGCGGGTCGCAACGCTGTCGTCGACGAAATTCACCGGCTGCAGCAGACGATCTCGCTGATGGGCCCGAAGGAGGCGCCGCAGGAACTCACTGCGCTGCTCGACGTGCACCTGATGCTGTTGCAAGACGAAGATCTGATCAGCGGTGTGAAGCACTGGATCACCGAGCGCATGTACAACGCCGAATGGGCGCTCACCACGCAGCTGGATGTGCTTTCCCGCCAGTTCGACGACATGGAGGACGACTACCTGCGCGGGCGCAAAGCCGATCTCGAACAGGTCGCCGAGCGGATCCTGCGCTACATGAAAGGCGTCGCTTCCCCCGTGGCGCCTCCCACGAGCGGCCGGCGCAAGACCCAGCAGGACCTGCTGCTGGACGACAGCATGGACGTGCCGCTGGTGATGATCGCGCACGACCTGTCGCCGGCCGACATGCTGCAGTTCAAGCAGAGCGTGTTTGCCGGCTTTGTCACCGATGTGGGCGGGCGCAACTCACACACGGCCATCGTTGCGCGCAGCATGGACATCCCCGCCGTCGTCGGCGCGCGCAGCGCCAGTCACCTGGTGCGCCAGGACGACTGGATCATCATCGATGGCGACGCGGGCGTGATGATCGTGGACCCGTCGCCCATCATCCTGGCCGAGTACGGTTTCAAGCAGCGCCAGGGCGAACTCGAGCGCGGCCGGCTCTCGCGCTTGCGCCACACGCCGGCCGTCACCATGGATGGCGAGAAGATCGAGCTGCTTGCCAACATCGAGTTGCCGGAGGACGCGCCCGCAGCGCTCAAGGCCGGCGCGGTCGGCGTGGGGCTGTTCCGCAGTGAATTCCTGTTCATGGGGCGCCGCGGCAACCTGCCCGACGAGGAGGAGCAGTACCAAGCCTATCGCCGCGCCGTGGAAGGCATGGAGGGCTTGCCCGTCACCATCCGCACCATCGACGTCGGGGCCGACAAGCCGCTCGACG
>JBKJTX010000425.1:0-12606 GCA_046590315.1 Ramlibacter sp.
CGCTCTTGAGCAGCCAGGGGCTGACCACCGGCGTCAGCTGCTCACCGAACAGGCGGACGGCATGGGGGGGCATGCTGGCCGTCGGGCCGTAGCGAAGCGCGAGGTCGACGTCGGCCACCTCGAGGTCGAGCGTGGCGTCGGACGCGTCGATGCGGATGTCGATGTCGGGGTTGTCGCGCTGAAACTGCTCGAGCCGCGGAATCAACCACATCGATGCGAATGACGCAAAGGTGGTGAGGGCCACCGCGCGGCGGCCAGCGCTTTGACGGATCTGCCGCACCGCAGCGTCGACGCGCGGCAAGGCCTGGGTGACGGCCAGCAGCAGCTGTGCGCCCGCGCCGGTCAGTTCGACCGCGCGGGTGTGGCGCAGGAAGAGGCTCACGCCCACTTCTTCTTCGAGCGCCTGGATCTGACGGCTCACGGCCGATTGCGTCAGCGCCATCTCCTCCGAGGCGGCCCTGAAATTCAGGTGCCGTGCGACGGCTTCGAAGGCACGCAGGTGCCCCGCCGAAATGGGTCGGGTGCGCAGGTGAGTTTGTGAGTGCTGCATGTGCCGGTTTTTGACAGGAGGCAGTGCGCCATTGATGCGAATTGGGAATCAATAGGTTAGCCGGATTTCATTGGACTGCCAAGCAGGTGTCACCGATGATTCAATGCCAAACCGGACTTAACTGGAGAATTTCATGGCCCACCCAACACTCGCTCCAATGCATCAATCCGCCGCGCCTGCGCTGCCCGGAACGTGGAAGCTGGCAGCCGGTCGTGCCATCACCCTGGAACCGAGGGAAGCCGGCGTATTGCGGGTGGCCCACGGGCGCCTCTGGGCAACGTACGACGGGCCGCACCGGGGCGCTCTGAATGACCAGGGCGATCGCATCGTCGGCGTGGGTGAACGGCTGTCGCTGCGCGCTGGCCAGCGGCTTGTGGTCGAAGCCTGGAGCGACCGGGCGCCGGCCTATTTCAGCTGGGACCCGCTGCCCGCTGCCGTTACCGCATCGGCGCCGCGCGCGGCGCGCGTGCTTCAGCCCTTGGGCGACTTGCGCTTGGCGCTGGTCTTTGGCGCCGGTGCCGCCGGTCGGCTCTTCGTGGGCGTGGCCGGCTTGGCCTGGGACGTGCTGGCTGGCCGCGAGCGCGCGCGCTTGGCCGACTGCGCCTTCAATGCGCAAGCCAAAGCCTGCCGCGCCCACGGCGCCATGAACTGAGGCGATTCGAGCGCGTCCTCGGGCGCGCTGTACATGCCCACGCTTCTGGGCACGCCCTTCACCAAGTAGGTGAATCTCTCGCAACCCGCGGCCTCGTAGATGCCGCGGGTCTCTTCATTGGCCTTGAGCCAGAGCTTCTCGCCCCCACCCAGGTCGGCTACCAGGGCGATGGTGAGTCCGCCGGTGCTGATGCCCCAGCCACCGAACATGCGTTTGGCCACGCAAGGACCCACGCTCGCGAGCAGTTCGCAGCAATAGTCGGCAAAGCGGGGATCGGCGGCCATGCGACAGCGTAGCAGGCGCCCACGCATAATTCCTAGCCACACCGCCCCACCATGGCCCGTCCCAAATCCTCCCAGCACGAGCTCAAGCGCGACGAAATTCTCGACGTGGCGGCGCAGTGCTTCGCTGACCGGAGCTACCCGGCGTCGAGCATGAACGACATCGCGGCGGCCGGCGGCACTTCGAAGGCGCGCCTGTATCACTATTACGAAAGCAAGGAAGCCATCCTGTTCGACCTGCTGGATCGCTACACGCAGCGGCTGTTGGCGGTGATCGGTCAGACCGAAGCTACCGCGCAGCGGGGCAACCTCGATGACCGCGCGGCGCTGCATGAACTGGTGCGCGGCTTCCTGGAGGAATACGAGAACTCGGCGACGCGCCATGTGGCGTTGCTGCACGACACGAAGTTTCTGGGCGAAACGCAGCGCGACCTGATTTTGAACCGCCAGCGCGACGTCGTTTCGGCGGTGACGCGCTTCTTGAGGCGCGCCTACCCAGTGCGGGTGACTGCCAGTAATCAGACCCCGGTCACGATGATGCTGTTTGGCATGATCAACTGGACTTTTACCTGGCTGCGGCCGGGTGGAACCATGAGCTACGCCGCATTCGCCGAAGAGGTGATCGCCATGCTGGAGGGCGGGCTGGCGCCATGACGGAGACTCAAATTCAACAATGCGTAATCGATTACGATTAGGTAAAATTGAAATTTAGGAGACGCGTGTGTCCAAAGCCTTCGCCAGCCAAGCCGACCTGGCCGACAAGACAATCACCTTTGAACAGCTCAGCGCGCATTGCTGGGCTTACACCGCCGAAGGAGACCCGAACTCCGGTGTGATCATTGGCGACAAGTTCATCATGGTCAGCGACGCCACCGCCACGCCCGCGATGGCGCAGGATCTCATAGCGCGCATCCGCGCTGTCAGCAAGAAGCCGATCAAATACGTGCTGCTCACGCACTACCACGCCGTGCGCGTGCTCGGCGCGAGCGCGTACGCGGCCGAAGGCGCAACCGAAGTCATCGCCAGCCAGGGCACGCTGGACCTGATCGTCGAGCGCGGCAAGGAAGACATGCAGTCGGAGATGGAGCGATTTCCGCGCCTTTTTCGCAACGCGGAGAGTGTGCCGGGCCTCACTTGGCCGACCATGGTGATCGGCGGCGGCAACCCCACGAAGGGCGAAGTGCCCGGCCAGCTCACAGTGGACCTGGGCGGCGTCAAAGTGCAAATTTGGCACCCAGGTCCCGGCCACACGCGCGGCGACACCATCGCTTGGGTCGAAGAGGAGAAGGTGCTGTTCTCCGGAGATTTGGTCGAATACGAAGCCGGCGTTTACACGGGCGACGCGCATCTGGCGGAATGGCCTGCCACTCTGGAGGCCCTGCGCGCGCTACGTGCCGAGGCCATCGTGCCCGGCCGGGGCGAAGCGATGAAGGGCGCGGCCGAGGTCAACAAGGCGCTGGATTACACGAAGCGCTGGGTCGAAACGCTTTTCGCTGCGGCTAAGGAAGCGGCGGCCGCCAAGATGGATTTGAAAGCAGCGATGGCGCACACCCGCAAGAAGATGGACCCGCTGTTCGGTCATGTCTTCATCTACGAGCATTGCCTTCCGTTCGATGTCAGCCGCGCTTACGACGAGGCCAGCGGCATCAAGAACCCGCGCATCTGGACAGCCGAGCGAGACAAGGAAATGTGGGCGGCGCTGCAAGCCTGATGAGCCCGTTGTAGGCTGGCGACTACAGCGGCGCCGCACACGGGCGACAGTGCGGCTGGGCTTGAACTTCTAAGCTGGCCGGCGTCGGATCAAGCTGAAGAGGAGGGCCGCAAGCACTCCAAGGGCGAAAGGTAACAGTCCTACTGCGGCGCGGCCAGTTCGCGCATGTCACGCTGCCAGCCCATCAGCCGGCGTACCGCAACCTCACGCTGCGCCGGCGTGGTTGCGTTATGTACCACCGAAACCGTGCGGCAATTTTCGTCTAACAGCGTATCCATATGGGCCTTGTGGGCCGGGTCGGGCGGCGACTGAACACGCTCGAGGTAGCCGCGGATCAGCGTACGCGCTTCGCTGATCGCAATCGGCTGGCCGGCAACCTTGCGCAATGTTCGCAGGGCATCCTGTTGGCGACGCTCGCGCTCGGCGAGAAGACGCTTGGCATCGAAGACCGATTTCTCCATCTCGCGTTCCAACGCCGTGCGCTGCGCGGCCTCGAGCGGGCCATAGACCATTTCGCTGCGTTCGAGGAACGCCTTGAGCCGCTTCTCCCTCAATTTCGCGGGCGCCAGCTGGACCCACTCCTTGCGGAACTCCGCGCCATTGCGTTGGTACTTTTTCTCGAGATGAGCAATCTGCGCCGCCGAAAGTCCCAATGCCAGTGTGACCACCGCAGGTTCGGCCCGCTCGCTGAGGGCTTTGATGCGCTCCTGCACCTGCGGCATGAAAGAGCAGGCCTGCTCTGGGCTGATGGCACCCGGCACGATGTCCTCGATGCGATGCAACAGGGCCCCGATGCGGGGCAGTTCCTCGGCGCGGTGCCAGCGGTGCAGGCGGCGCAGGTCTTCGCGCACGCGCGTTGCCTGCTCGGCGCTGAAGTCTACGTAGCTGTCCAGCCACCAGTAGGCGACGTCGTCGATATTGTTGTAGCCGAGCTTGATGGTGCTGCAGGCGGCGAGTCCCGCCGCCAGGCCCAGCAGGCCGATAATCCGGGCAAGTCTCGCGAAGGCAGATATCAAGAATGAAGGAATGTGCATGACAGCAGTCGATGTGGTCATCATGGCGGCCGGAAAGGGCACGCGCATGAAAAGCCGTTTGCCCAAGGTATTGCATCGCCTCGGCGGCCGCCCATTGTTGCAGCATGTGGTCGACAGTGCGAACTCGCTGCATGTCCGACGCGTCATCGTGATCACCGGCAACGGCGCTGATGAGGTGGAGAGCGCGGTCGCCAGCTGGCCCCGCGATACGAGTGCGCCGTCACCCGTGTTCGTGCGCCAGGAGCCGCAGCTGGGAACCGGGCACGCGGTGCAGCAAGCGGTGCCCGTGTTGCCCGACGACGGGCTGACCTTGATACTCAACGGCGACGTGCCGCTGATCGAGTCGGCGACCTTGCAACGCCTGGTCGAGGCCGGTGGTGCGCGCCGCGTCGCCTTGCTGAGTGTCGAGATGCAGGACGCAACAGGCTACGGGCGCATCCTGCGCTCCGGCGATGCCGTTCGGGCCATCGTCGAACACAAGGACGCCAGCGAGGAGCAGCGGCGGATCCGCGAGGTCTACACCGGCTTCATGGCCGTGCCCACCGCGCTGCTGAAGCGGTGGTTGGCTCAACTCAAGAACGAGAACGCACAGGGCGAGTATTACCTTACCGACATCGTGAAGCTCGCGGTCGAAGACGGTGCCGATGTGGTCGCCGTGCAGGCCCCTGAGCAGGTGCAGGTGGACGGCGTCAACAGCCCCTTGCAGCTGGCGCAACTGGAGCGCGCATTTCAGCAGCGCCAAGCGCGGGTGTTAATGGAGCAGGGCGTTCGCATTGCCGACCCGGCGCGATTCGACTTGCGCGGCGTGCTCGTATGCGGGCAAGACGTGGAGATTGACGTGAACTGCGTTTTCGAAGGTCGCGTCTCGCTTGGCGACGGTGTGCGCATCGCCGCGAACTGCGTGATTGCCAATGCCGACATCGCCGCGGGCGCGGTGATCCATCCGTTCACCCACATTGATGGCGAGAAGGCGGGCGTACGAGTCGGCGAGCGCGCATTGGTCGGTCCGTTCGCGCGGCTGCGTCCGGGCGCCGACTTGGGCGCGGAGGTCCACATCGGAAACTTTGTCGAGGTGAAAAATTCATCGCTGGCGCGCGGCGCGAAGGCCAATCACCTTGCCTACCTTGGCGATGCGACTGTGGGCGAGCGCGTGAACTATGGCGCCGGCTCCATCACGGCCAACTACGACGGTGCCAACAAGCACCGCACCGTGATTGAGGACGACGTTCACGTCGGCAGCAACTGCGTGCTGGTAGCGCCGGTGACCGTCCGCAAAGGCGCGACGGTGGGTGGCGGATCGACCATCACCAAGGAAGTCCCCGCCGGCACGTTGGCCGTGGCGCGCGGCAAACAAGCGAACATCGCAGGCTGGCAGCGGCCGGTGAAGTCGCCAAAGAAGTAGGCTCTGCTCAGTTGCTTTAGGCGCGGGGCCGTGTGAGCGGCACGCGCGGTTCGAACTTGGCGCGCCGCACCGAAAAGAATGCCTTGACGTTGCGAACGTTCGCGTCGCTGGTGAAGAGCCGCTGCGCCAGCGCCAGGTAAGCCGGCATGTCGGCGGCATAGACGACGAGGATGAAGTCGGGGCCGGGGGAAACGCGATAGCACTGCTGCACCGCCTGATCGGCGACAACGCGCGACTCGAAAGCTTCCTGCGCTTCGTTGCCCTGGCGCTCCAACGTGAGCTCCACGATAGCCTGCAGGCCGTACCCGAGCAGCGGCGCGATGCGGTCGAGTGCCAACAGCGCGACCTGACTTTCGATCAGACCGGCATCACGCAGACGTTTCACGCGGCGCAGGCAAGTCGGCGGGGAGACATGGACTTTGCGCGCCAAATCCTGATTATTCAATGAAGCGTCTCTTTGGAGCTGGTCCAAAAGAGCCAGATCTGTGGCGTCGAGTGTGAAATTATCTTCCAAAAGTGTGTTCATATCAGAATTATATTGCCTGACACAAGAATGAAGAAATAAAAATACAAAGTCACCGTCATTTAGATCGCATATTTCTTACCGCCGAGCCTACAGTCGAACTCGACCCCATCCCCAGGAGCTCCCCCATGTGTGGCATCGTCGGCGCCGTTTCTACCCGCAACATCATCCCTGTCCTGGTTCAGGGACTGCAAAGGCTGGAGTACCGGGGCTACGACTCCTGCGGGGTGGCGGTCTATTCCGACGGGCTGAAACGCGCGCGCAGCACCGACCGGGTGGCGAAGCTGCTGACCCAGTTGGATGAAGAGCACCTGGAAGGGACTACCGGTATCGCGCACACCCGCTGGGCCACCCACGGCGCACCGGCGGTGCACAACGCACACCCTCATTTCAGTCATGGCCCGGGCAAGGACGCCAGTGCCAAGGCCGGCCGCATCGCGCTGGTGCATAACGGCATCATCGAAAATTATGTCGAGCTGCGCGATGGGCTCAAAGCCAAGGGCTACGACTTCAAAAGCCAAACCGACACCGAAGTGATCTGCCACCTCGTCGACAGCTTGTACGAAGGCGATCTGTTTGAAGCCGTGAAGGCCGCCGTCAAGCAATTGCATGGCGCGTATGCCATTGCCGTCTTCTGCAAGGACGAGCCGCATCGTGTGGTGGGTGCGCGTGCCGGCTCACCGTTGATCCTGGGCGTCGGCAAAGAGGGCGGCGAGAATTTTTTGGCGAGTGATGCAATGGCGCTGGCCGGCGTCACAGACCAGATCGTGTACCTGGAAGAGGGCGATGTGGTCGACATGCAGTTGGGCAAATACTGGATCGTCGACAAGGCCCACAAGGACATCATGCGGCAGGTCAAGACGGTGCAAGCGCACAGCGGCGCGGCCGAGCTCGGCCCCTACCGTCACTACATGCAAAAGGAAATTTTCGAGCAGCCGCGCGCCGTGGCCGACACCCTCGAGGGTGTCCAGGGCATCGTGCCCGAGCTGTTCGGCGACGGCGCGCACCGCGTGTTCAAGGAAGTGGATGCTGTGTTGATCCTGGCCTGCGGCACCAGTTACTACAGTGGTTGCACGGCAAAGTACTGGCTGGAGAGCATCGCCAAGATACCAACGCAAGTCGAGATCGCGAGCGAGTACCGCTACCGCGACTCGGTGCCGCATCCTGGCACGCTGGTCGTCACCATCAGCCAGTCAGGCGAAACTGCCGACACCCTGGCGGCCCTGCGCCACGCCCAGAGCCTGGGGATGAACAAGACCCTCACGATTTGCAACGTCGCGACCTCGGCAATGGTGCGCGAGTGCAAGCTGGCCTACATCACGCGGGCCGGCGTGGAGATCGGCGTGGCCTCGACCAAAGCCTTCACCACCCAGTTGGCGGGATTGTTTCTTCTCACGCTGGCGCTGGCGCAAGTCAAAGGGCGCCTGACCGAATCGCAGGAAGCGGAGCACCTCAAGGCGATGCGCCACCTGCCAACAGCATTGGCGGCGGTGCTGGCGCTGGAGCCGCAGATCATCAGCTGGTCGGAGGACTTCGCGAACAAGGAGAATGCCCTCTTTCTCGGACGCGGACTGCACTACCCGATCGCGCTGGAAGGCGCGCTCAAGCTGAAAGAGATCACGTACATCCACGCCGAAGCCTACGCTGCCGGCGAACTGAAGCACGGTCCGTTGGCGCTGGTGACCAGTGCGATGCCGGTGGTGACCGTGGCCCCCAACGACGCCCTTTTGGAAAAGCTCAAGAGCAACATGCAGGAAGTGCGGGCTCGGGGCGGCGTGTTGTATGTGCTGGCGGACGCCGATTCGCGCATCGAGGGCGAGGAGGGCATCCACGTGATCCGCATGCCCGAGCATTACGGACCGCTCAGCCCGCTGCTGCACGTGGTGCCGCTGCAGCTGTTGGCGTATCACACGGCGTGCGCGAGAGGCACGGACGTGGACAAGCCGCGTAACCTGGCCAAGAGCGTGACCGTGGAATGAGAGCCCTTTCGGCCCCGTCCCCCATCCACAGTCCTTTCTCCGCCCTTATGATTCGCATGTGAAAAACGAAATTTCAGAGTTCCAGGAGGTGCTGCGAGTGGGTGGGTTGCACGCGGCCTTGGGTTTCCTGAACAGCCGCACGCCCCATCGTTTCACCGGTGTCTACCAGTACGACGATCAGATCCTTCGCAACCGGGCATTATTCGACCGATGGGACCCCAGCGTGACCAGCGGCCCCGATGCGCCGATGCGTGAAACCTTCTGCGCGCTCGTCCCTGCGTCCGGTACCTCTTTGGAAGTGGTGGACGGCCGCGCGGACAAGCGCTTTCCGTGGATGAGCGGCAACGCTGTAGTTTGCTACTGTGGCGCAATGATCCAAGGGCCAGACGGCACGCCGTTCGGCACCGTATGCCACTTCGACCTTCAACCGTGCGAAGCCGGCTCCACTCAGATTCCCTTGCTTCTGGCGTCAACCCGTCCGCTGTATGACGTGTTGAACGCAGCCACCCCCTGGCCAAGAGCGTGACCGTGGAATAATGCTCAGCGCCTGAGCTGAACCAAACGCTGATCGACGAAGGTTGCCAGCGTGGTCGAAAGGCCGACGTCTTTGGCTCGCTGGAAGGCTTCCGTCGCGGCCTTGTCGCGTCCGAGTGTGCCTGCAAAGAAATCGCGATGCCTATCAACCGCAACCACTGCGTGCGCGGTGGGCACGTTCGCCGTGCGAGTGACCATCATCCACAGCGCGCCAGCGGCGACCAAGGCGGTTAAAACAACGCCGGCGCCCCAGGCGAACCGAAGGCATCTTCGTAAGGCTGGTGCCCGCGTGGATTAGGGAAATTCCTGTGTGCCGGTGCGCAATGGAACAAATCGTGTCCACGCACGCTGCTGCAGGAAGTTGACAAGGCAAAGGTGAGTGAAATACGCTTGCGGCGATGAGTCCCTCTGCTCAGACGTTGCAAGAACCCGCCACACCCTACCGAGTCGATATGGCGGAAGCGGCGCGCTATGCCCTCTTGCGGCGTCTGGCCCCCTCGATGCGGCATCACCTGGTGGTCAACCTGCAACCCATCGGCATGGTGTACGAGGTGATGGAGCGGCGGCTGCGCGCGCCTGAGCCAAAATTGGCGGGTATCCACGATAGCGCCCACAAGATCAACGGCTTCGCCCGGGCTGCGCTCAACTCCTGCCTCGACGTCGTCACTTGGCTCGCGCCCGAAGAAAATTCGAGCACCACTGCCACCGAGGGCGTGCGCGAGGGAATGGGATTGCTCGCCACCAGTTTCACTTTCCGCGGATACGCCCTGCGGGACCACGTGGGAGAGATACCGGGCGACATTCCGCGCTCGGCGATTCGCAACGTGTTGACCGCCCTCTTGCTGTACGCCACCGACGAACATGCGCCACCCGCGGAACTCGTGCTGACGGCCGAAGCGCTTTCCCATGGCGTCGTGTTCAATCTGATGCTGCGGCCCACCGAAGGCGACCAGGGCATCCCTGCCGAGCCGACTTACCGTCGCATCGAATGGGAAGACGTGCAGGCCCTTGCCGATGCGGAGTCGGTGGAGCTAGTGCGCCAAGGGCCGCAATTGAGCATCACGATTCCCTGGTCGCCGGGCCGCGCCATCTCCGTCAACGCTTGAACCCGAGCGCCTTCATGGCACTGGTTAACACGGCCCGGCTGGACTCGTAGTCGTCCCAAGGCGAGTTGCCCTCGTCCAGCCGCGTGTGCGCCGTGGCGACGGTCCAGTGCGCACCGCCCTTCAGGCCGGGTAACTCATCCCACCGCACGGGTACGGAGATGCCCAGGCCGGGACGGGAACGCGCAGACCAGGCGCAAACCGTCGTCGCGCCGTAGCCATTGCGCAGGTAGTCAATGAAGATTTTGCCCACGCGGTTGGTGCCACCGCTCTTGGCGACAAAGCGCTGTGGAATGGTCCGCGCCAAGTGCTGCACCACCGCTTGGGAGAAGTCTTTCACCGTGTCCCAGTCAAGCTGCTTTTTCAGCGGCACGACCAAGTGCAGGCCTTTGCCCCCGCTGGTTTTCAGGAACGCGGGCAAGCCGAGTTCGCCCAAAAACGCGTGCACCAGCTGCGCGGCTTCCTGAATTTGCGGCCAATCCACGCCTTCGCCCGGATCCAGGTCAAAGGTCATGCGATCGGGCTTGTCGATCGCGCTCTTCACGCCGTTCCAGGTGTGGAACTCGATGACGTTCATTTGCGCTGCGGAGAGCAGGCCCTCGCCGGTTGCCACTTCGAGCATGGCCGGGTGTCCGGGAAAAAACGACGGGTCCAATTGCTCGATGCCCGCCATCTTGTAGCGCTCGGCGTGTTTCTGGAAAAACAGTTCGCCTTCGATGCCCTTGGGCGCGCGCACCAGCGACACCGGTCGGCCCTTGAGGTGCGGCATCATGACAGGTGCCACCAGCGCGTAGAAGCGCACCATTTGGATCTTGGTGGTGCCGGTTTGCGCATCGATGACGCGGTCGGGATTGCTGACACGTAGTGAAGCGGGCAAGCGTGGATCGGGTTGCAGAGGCCCCACTTTCGCGGCGGCTGGTTTGTCGACAGGCGCCGCATGCTGCGGTTCTTCGCGCACGATCACCTTGGGGTCCTTGTCCTCGCGCAGGCCATGGAAAACCGAATGACGGACCCGATCGTCGCGAGTCCACTCGCCGAACGAGACTTCGCACACCAGCTCGGGCTTGACCCAGTGCGATTTTTTGGGAATCACCGCGCCAGCAGCGAACGGACTGTTGTCGGCCGCAACCTGCCGCAGGCGTTCTTTCAGTTCACGCAGCGTTTTTTCATTGAACCCGGTGCCCACGTTGCCGGCGTAGCGCAAGGCTCCATTTTTGTCATGGACGCCCAGCAACAAGGAGCCAATTCCGGTGCGCGAGCCTTGCGGGTCGGTGTAGCCACCGATCACGAATTCCTGCCGCTGACCGCACTTGAGCTTGACCCAGTCGGACGAGCGCCGGGTGACGTAAGCTGAATCGCGGCGCTTGGCGATCACGCCTTCCAGCCCGAGGCGACAAGCCGAGGCCACGATGTCTTCCGGCCGCGCGTCGAACACCGCGGAGAAGCGCACCTTGTCGTGGGGCTTGCGTTCGACCACGCGCTGCAGGACGGCGCGGCGCTCGACCAGCGGAACATCACGCAGGTCGTAGCCCGCGCAAAATGGCACGTCGAACAGGTAGTACACGATGTCGCCGGTGCGTGAGCTGTCGAAGGCGCCCTGCAGCGCCTGGAAGTCGGCGGGAACCCGCTCGCCCGGCATGATGATCTCGCCGTCGTACCAGCCGTCGGGAAGCTCCATCGCCTCGAGCGTTTTTTGCAGTTGCGGCAGCTTGTGGGTCCAGTCGTTGCCGTTGCGCGTGATGAGTTTGACGTGACCGCCCTCGGCGCGCGTGACCATGCGGTAACCGTCGAACTTGATCTCGTAAATCCATTTTTCCGAATCGCGCGGCGGTTGGTCGACGAGCGTTGCGAGTTGAGGCTGCAGTTGCTCGGGTAATGCGGCTTTGCGAGCGCCGGCGGGAGGTCCATCGACCGCCGACGCGGTTGCGGCAATGTCTGCGGAGGGCGCCCGCTTCGTCGCTCGCTGGTGCGCCGCGGGCCGATCTGCGAGTGCCTTCACGCTGTCAGGCATCTCGTCGACAACGCTGTATTCGTTCGCGGGACGCACGTGGTCGTCGCGCTCCTTGATCAAAAGCCAGGGGTCTTCACGCTTGCCATCGGCGCGGCCCTTCATGCGCACCAGTGTCCACTTGCCCCGCAATTTGTGTCCACGCAGCTCGAACTTGAGCTTGCCGTCACGATATCCTCTGTGCGGATCCTCCAGTGGGAGCCACACGCCCTTGTCCCAGATGATGACCTTGCCCGCGCCGTAGTTGCCGGACGGGATCGTGCCCTCAAAGGTGTTGTACGAGATCGGGTGATCCTCGGTGGGCACGGCCATGCGCTTGTCGGCCGGATCGAAACTCGGTCCCTTGGGAACCGCCCAGCTTTTCATCGTTCCGCCCAGCTCCAGGCGGAAGTCGTAATGCAGCCGGGTGGCCCAGTGTTTCTGGATGACGAACGTCCGCTCCTCCTCGTTGGCCACTCCGCCTTCCGCCGGTTCCGGCGTCGCGTCGAAGTTGCGCTTGTCGCGATAGGTCTTGAGGGCGGTGGAGGAGCGGTCGTCCATCGCGTCAGGACTGCTGGCGGAACTGATCGCGTATCGTCTTGATCTGGTCGTGATTGCGTTGAACGCCTTGCATCTGACGCTCCACAATCAGCTTGACACCGGCCGGCAGGGGCTTCTTGAGGGCCTTCGTGTAGCGGGCTTTGGCGTTGTCCTCGCCACGTTCACACTCTTCCAGCACTGCCTTGTCGTCGTAGGTAGAGAGCGTGGCCTTCACCGAAACCCAGCCGCGATGGATAGCGCCCGCAGCGCTGCCGTGGTCGGTCACATTGCCGCCGAGCGTGCGAATTTG
>JBKJTX010000472.1:0-8639 GCA_046590315.1 Ramlibacter sp.
CACTTCGGAGAGCGTGACGCTGCTTGTGGTGCCGATGTTCCACATCACCGGCATGGTGAGCGTGATGCATTCGGCGATCTACATGGCCGCCACACTGGTGGTCATGCCCCGCTGGGACCGTGAGCTCGCGGGCCGGCTGATCTCGCGCTGGAAGGTCACGACGTGGACCAACATCCCAACGATGGTGATGGACCTCTTGGGCAGCCCCAACTTCGACAACTACGACCTCTCCAGCCTGGTTCACATCGGCGGGGGCGGCGCCGCCATGCCACAAGCAGTGGCGCAGCGCCTGCTGGAGCAATTCGGTCTGCGCTACGTCGAAGGCTACGGCCTCACAGAAACGGCCGCGCCTTCGCACAGCAACCCACCGGACAACCCCAAGCAGCAGTGCCTGGGCATTCCCTTTATGGGCTGTGACGCGCGCGTGGTCGACCCCGATACGCTGCAAGAGGTTGCGGTGGGCGAACAGGGTGAGATTCTCATTCACGGGCCCATGGTGTTTGCCGGCTACTGGAAGCGGCCCGAAGCGACTGAGGCCGTCTTCGTGGAGATTGAGGGCAAGCGCTTTTTCCGCTCGGGCGACCTGGGCCGGGTGGACGAGGAGGGCTACTACTTCATGACGGACCGGTTGAAGCGGATGATCAACGCTTCGGGGTTCAAGGTGTGGCCGGCGGAAGTCGAAGCCTTGATGTTCCGCCACCCGGCGATCCAGGAGGCATGCGTCATCTCGGCCAAGGACAGCTATCGCGGAGAGACCGTCAAGGCCGTCGTGGTACTGCGGGGCAGCCACCAGGGCCGGGTCAGCGAGCAAGACATCATCGACTGGTGCCGCGAGAACATGGCGGTGTACAAGGTCCCGCGCATCGTGCATTTCGCCGATGCACTGCCCAAGAGCGGGAGCGGCAAGGTGATGTGGCGCACGCTGCAAGAAGCGGAGCCGCGCTGATTTGAATGCGGTGAGAGGCGGGGAGTAGACTGCAAGCTCGACTACAAAAAGCGAGCGAGGGCCCATGAATAGCATCCTGATTGCCAGCACAGGATGGTGCGAAAAAATCGCACCGGACGAAGCAGCGCGCTATGCCGGCTATGCGCGGCAATTCGAGGCGATCCAGGTCCGCAAGTCAGCACGCTGGCGTACGGGGCGGGCCCTTCACCGAAAGCAGCTGATGGCCGCGCACGGCACCCTCAGCGTGCTGGAGGGCCTGCCACCATTCGCTCACCAGGGCTTATTCGCTCAACCTCAAAACTACGAAGTGCTGGTTCGCCTTTCGAACGGTGGGCTGGATCGCGCGTCCGACCGGACCCCAGACATCCGGGGTTTCTCATTCCGCGTGCTCGGTGTGACCGGCGAGTCGGCGCTGGCCAACGGCGCCGCCACCTGCCAGGATTTCACGCTGATCAACCAGGAAGTCTTCGCATTTCGCGGCAGCGACGAGTTCGTGCACTTCGTGGACGCGGCCTCGCGCGGCGGGGCTGCGCTTTTGAAGCACCTGTTCAAGCGCTACGGTGTGCTGGGCGGGTTGCGCATGCTGGCGAAATTCATCAAGGCGGCAGGCCGTCGCTTTGGCGGCTTTGCGACCGAAACGTTTTTCAGCGCCGTGCCGATGGCGAACGGCCCTTATGCGGTGCGAGTGAGGCTGCAGCCCGCAGCAGGCAACGGCGCGGCGGTTCCAGGCGCCAAAGGGGATTGGGGTTTGGACTTCGCCAGCCGGCTCAAGCAGCAGCCCCTGCATTGGGATGTGCAATTGCAGTTCTATTCGAGCGAGGAGTCCACGCCGATCGAGGACCCCTCGGTCAACTGGCAGACGCCCTACACCACGGTCGCGCGCCTGATGCTGCCGCGCCAGGACGCCGGTAGCGCCGACGGCAAGGCGCTGGCGGCTCAGTGCGAATCGGCAGTTTTCGATCCTTGGCAGGCGCTCGCGCAACACCGTCCGCTGGGCGACGTGCAGCGGGCCCGCAAGGTCGTTTACTTCGGAAGCCAGAAGGCCCGCGGAGCCTGAGTTCGAAATTGCCAGCCCTGAGCTAGCTCGACTGTCGGCTCGTTCCTACAAGGCGAGACCGGTTTTGCGCATAGCATTTGCGCAAGCCTTCTTCCCGCTAGCTCATGCGCTCATCCCACGTTCCTCACAACATTCCCGAACAGGAACGAGCCTCCTCCGGCATTGCCGGGCTGGACCATATCCTGGGCGGCGGTTTTCCCGCTAACCATCTGTACCTCATCGAGGGCACACCGGGCGCCGGCAAAACCACGCTCGGCCTGCAATTCCTGCGACGCGGCGTCGTGGAGGGTGAAAAGGGTCTGTACATCACGCTTTCGGAAACGGCAAATGAGCTCCGTACTGTTGCGGCTTCGCACGGCTGGAGCCTGGACGGCATCGAGATTTTCGAGTTGGTGACCGACGAAGGCCTGAGTCCAGACGCGGAGCAGTCCATCTTGCATCCGTCGGAAGTCGAACTGGGCGAGACGACGCGGGGCGTGATGAGCGTTGCCGACCGCGTCAAGCCGCGCCGTATCGTGTTCGACAGCCTGTCCGAAATGCGACTGCTGGCGCAAAACCCGCTGCGTTATCGCCGTCAGGTGTTGGCACTCAAGAGTTTTTTCGCAAGCCGCGGTTGCACGGTCCTGTTGCTGGATGACCGCAGCGCAGACCGCAGCGACTTGCAGTTGCACAGCATCGCCCACGGCGTTGTATGCCTGGAGCAGACGGTGGATCAGTATGGGCCGGAGCGCCGGCGGCTGCGAGTCATCAAGATGCGGGGCATCAGTTTCCGTGGTGGTGAGCACGACTTCAATCTCGACACCGGCGGTGTCGCGGTGTTCCCGCGCCTGGTTGCGGCCGAGCACCGAACGTTGGCTGACACTTCTCTCGTCAGTACCGGCGTGCCACGGCTGGACACTTTGATGGGGGGCGGCTTGGCGCGGGGCAGCAACACGCTCTTCAGCGGGCCGTCCGGTGTCGGAAAAACCACCACAGCCATCGCATGCGTACGCGCCGCGCTCCAGCGGGGCGAAAAAGCCGCTTACTACCTCTTCGACGAAGGGCTGGGGACGCTGCTCATCCGTTCAAAGGCCCTGGGACTGGATATCGAACCGTACCGGGAGAGCGGGCAGCTGGTCATTCAGACACTGGACCCGGCGGAGGTGTCGCCCGGTGAATTCGCAAACATGGTACGCACGGCGGTGGAAGAAGGAGCGGTTCAGACCGTCGTCATCGACAGCTTGAATGCTTACATGCAAGCGATGTCGGGCGACAAGCACCTGCTGCTGCAAATGCATGAGCTCTTGACCTACTTGAACCAGCGCGGCGTGGTGACGATTCTGATCCTTGCGCAGCATGGTGTGCTGGGCGATGTGCGCAGCGACGTGGACCTGAGCTATCTGTCGGACGGCATCCTGCTGTTCCGATTCTTCGAAGCGCGGGGCCGCTTGCTCAAGGCGGTATCGGTGGTGAAGAGCCGCACCAGTGACCATGAGCTCACCATTCGCCAGTTTCGCCTGGGCCAGCAAGGGATCGAGGTGGGGGAGGCGCTGGCTGACTTTGAAGGGGTGTTGACGGGCGCAGCTTCGTACAAAGGGAAGGTGGCGCTGCTCTCGGAAGTCCACGATGAGGCCCGCTGAATGGAACTTCGTGTCCTGATTCATGCGCCGAGGGGGCGCGACGGTTCAGTCGTCAAGAGTGTGATCGAGCCGCACCACCTGGCGCTTATCTGTGGGGATGCCGGCGAGTTTCTGGGTGAATTGCAGCGCGGCGCCGCTGCGGCCGTGCTCACGGAGGAGGTGCCGCCCGACGAAGGGTTTGTGCAAGCGCTGACCCAGTGGCTGGCAGCGCAACCGCCCTGGTCCGACTTTCCATTCATCGTCCTGGCGTCCAAGCAGCCCGGCCCGCGGCCGCCTGCGGCCGTCGCCACACTGCACGGCCTCGGCAACGTCATCCTGCTGGAACGCCCGCTCAATGCCGAGACGCTGGCCAGCGCTGCCGATACGGCCGTGCGGGCACGGCGCCGCCAGTACGTTACCCGCGAGCACCTGGCTGAGATCAGCAGCACGCAGAGCGAAATGGCGCAGTTGAACAGCCAGCTGGAACAACGCATTCACCATCGCACGCGCGAGCTGGCAGAGGCCAACAACCGCCTGATGAAGGAAATCGCCGAGCGCGAACGGGCCCAGGCGGCGCTGACGCAGGGCCAAAAGATGGAGGCCATCGGACGCCTCACCGGCGGAATCGCCCACGATTTCAATAACCTGCTGCACGTGGTCAACATGAACCTCGAGCTGATCTCTCTTTACGCCAAGGAAGAGAAGGTCAAGCCCGTGGTCGACCGGGCCAAGAGTGCGGCACGCCGCGGCGCCAAGCTCACCGGTCAGTTGCTTTCTTTCGCTCGCAGCCAGTCGCTGTTGCCCAAGCTCACGCACGTCAACCGGTTGCTGGTGGGCATGCGCGACCTGCTCGAGATTTCGGCCGGTGCCGGAGTCGCTGTGGAGCTGGAGCTGTGCGAAGAGGCCGACTCTGTGATCGTCGATGCCAGCCAGCTCGAGATGGCCGTGCTGAACCTGGCCGTGAATTCGCGCGACGCTATGCCCGATGGCGGAATCCTGACTGTCTCTACTTGTGCCAAAAGTCATGAGGCCCAGGCGCAGGACCCGCTCAAGGCCGGCGACTACGTCGTGGTGACGGTCAGCGACACCGGCCCCGGCATCCCGCCTCAGCTCTTAAGCAAAGTCTTCGATCCGTTTTTCACCACCAAACCGCTGGGCAGCGGTACCGGCCTGGGCCTGAGCCAGGTGTACGGGTTTGCGCGCCAGTCGGGCGGCCTGGCATTCATCAAGAGCGAGATGGGCAAGGGGACGAGCGTAGAGATGTTCTTCCCGGCCGCGCCGGTCGACGCGCAGGAGCAGCCCGAACCCACCATCACCCGGGCGCCTGCGGCGCGTGTGAAGTCCCGCATGATTTTGGTGGTCGAAGACGATGCGGAGGTGCGGCGCGTGATTGTCGAGTGCCTGGGGTTGATCGGCCATGCCGTGACCGAAGCGGCCAATGGCGCGGAGGGATTGGCTGCGATTGCGCTGGCCAAGCCGGATTTGATGGTGGTCGACTACGCCATGCCGGACATGACCGGCGCGGAAGTCATCTCCAAGGCGCGCGAAATGGTCGGCGAGATTCCCGTCATTCTCGCGACCGGCTATGCCGACATGGCGGCGGTCGAACGGCTGGCGGGCAAGCCGGCGATCCTGCGCAAGCCCTTCGACATGAACACGCTTGCCGACGCGGTCGCGTTTGCCCTTGAGGGCGCGCCGGACAAGGAGCGCGTGCTTAGCAGCGCCTGATGGGTGCTCGACAAGTGGAAGCGCGCCAAAACGACACGCTGGATTGCCTGATCATCGGCGGTGGTGCCGCCGGTTTGGTCGCCGCCGTTTATTTCGGCCGCTTCCGGCGACGCGTCCTGGTCGTCGACGACGGCGTGAGCCGCCTCGCCATGATTCCCAAGTCCCGCAACGTGATCGGTTTCCCCGAAGGCATCGCGGGCCTGGAACTGCTGGAGCGAATGCGGCTACACGCCGCGAATTACGGCACGCCCATAGAGGTCGGGCGCGTCGAACGCCTGGAGCGTTTGGGCGATGGCAGCTTCGAGGCCTTCGCCGGCGCGCGCCGAATGCGCGCGCGCTTCGTGCTCCTCGCCACCGGCGCGCGCGATGTGGAGCCGGAGATCGGGGGGCTTGCGCCATCGCTTCAAGCGGGGCAGGTTCGCTATTGCCCGGTGTGCGACGGGTACGAGACGCAGGGACAGCGCGTCGCCGTGCTCGGCAAGGAAATCCACGGGTTGCGCGAATCGTCCTTCGTCGCCGGCTTCGGCAACCAGGTGACGTGGTTGTCGATGGGGTCACAGCACGCGGTGTCGGATGCGGACCTGACGCGTTTGCGCGAGTTGGGGGTGCAGATCAATGACCATGAGCCGCGCCACATCCACTGCGCGCCGGGGCACAACGTGGCCGTGGAGATGAGCAACGGGCAGAGGCTGGACTTTGATGTGCTGTACCCGGCACTGGGCCTGACCCACGCCAGCGGGCTGGCGACGGCGCTGGGCGCGCATGTGCAAGACGATGGCCAGCTGCTGATCGACGAGCACTGCCAGACCATCGTGCCGGGCCTTTACACCGCCGGCGACGTGGCGGCGGGCCTCAATCAGATCAACGTGGCCGCGGGTCATGCGGCGATCGCCGCCACCGCCATTCATAACCGGCTGTAAGCGCTCTCCGCTTCCTAATCTGCGTCTTTCTGCGGCACCCACACCCGCAACGCGCCCGGCCGGATCCGGTAGTCAAGCGGCGTCTTCATTACCGTCACTTCGCCGTCGGTGGACACGCGTATTGTCTTGCGCGGCGTGTGGATCACGACGGATGTAGCCGCAAGCATGTCGAAGTCGCGCGCCTGACGCAGGCGATGCAACAGCGCGCGCAGCGCCAGCAGCAAAAGGCCGAAGCGCCCCGTGCGCTGCGTCACGTACAGGCTGAGCGCGCCCCCCGTGATGCTGCTGCGCTCGCCGATCTCGAAGCCTTCCATGTTGTATTCGTTGTTGCCGATAAAAATGAAGGCGCTGCGCCGATTCAGCGACCGACCGTCGACCTCCAATTGCAGCGAGAGGACCGGATAGCGCTTGGCCGCTTGCACCGATGCAAAGAGCAGCGCAGCCCATTTGCCGCGACCCAGGCGTCGGCGCTGCCGCTCGCGATCCCGCACGATGTCGGGGTACAGGCCCAGGCTCGAGTTGTTGATGAAGATGCGCCCGTTGACTTCGCCGACGTCCACCGCCATCTGCCGGCCGTGCGCGATCACGTCGATGGCGCCCTCGAGCTCGAGCGGTATGCCGAGGTCCTTCGCGAAATGGTTGAGGGTGCCCATGGGCAGCACACCGAGGGTCGTGTCGGTGCCAACAAGCTTCGACGCTACCGCATTCACGGTGCCGTCGCCGCCGGCCGCGACGACAAGAGGCGCCCCTTCATTCGCCGCATGCTCTGCGGTTGCGAGGATGTCTTCACCGCTACGACCCCGCGTGACGTGCGCGCCGATACCGCGCTTGCGGAATTTAGCTTCTACCTCCCGCGCCCACTCGTCCGAGCAGCCCTGGCCGGCTGCGGCATTGGCGATGACGTGTGCGCTGCGTTCCATGGGGGCGTCCTAGACGTCGATGCCGGTTACCACGCGTGCGTAGCGCTGGTGGCTCCAGTAAGCCGAAGCCCAGTCCAGCAGCACGACCAGGCGGTTGCGAAAGCCGATCAGGAAATAGATGTGGGCGAACAGCCAGAACAGCCACGCGAGGTGCCCGCTGAACTTGAAGTGACCGATCGGAGAGGCAAGATCCACCACCGCCGCATTGCGTCCGATGGTCGCGAGGTTGCCGTAGTCGCGGTAGCGGAAGGCTTCGGTCGGGTTGCCGGCGATGCGGCGCAGGATGTTCTGCGCAGCGGCCCGGCCCATCTGCTTGGCGCCGGGAGAGACGCCGGGCACGGTTTGCGGCTCACGCCCCTTCTGGTAGCTTTTTGCAAAGGCCAAGTCGCCGATCACGCTAATTTCCGGGTGACCGGGCACACTTAAGTCCGGCTCGACCACGACGCGCCCGGCGCGATCGACCAAGATGCCCAACGCTTGTGCCAGTTGCTTTCCCAGCGGCGACGCTGCCACGCCGGCGGCCCAGATCACGCAGCGGGTGGGAATCGAATAGGGCGGGGACGCCGCTTGCGATACCACGTCATGGTCGCCGGGCTGTACTTCCACGCGGGTGCCGTCGATCGCGATGACACGCGCGTTGACGCGCACTTCGACGCCAAGCTTTGCGAGCTGTTGCGCGGCGTGCGCGCTCAGGTCTTCGGGCATGCCCTGCAACACGCGTCCGCCGCCTTCGAGCAGGAGTACGCGCGCCTGCGCCGGATCGATGTTGCGGAACTCGCCGGGCAAGGTATGGCGAGCAATCTCCGCCATCGTGCCGGCCATCTCCACACCCGTGGGCCCTCCCCCGACCACGACGAAGGTCAGCCAGGCATCGCGCATAGCGTGGTCGGTTTCCTTCTCGGCGGCTTCGAAGGCCAGCAAAATGCGGCGGCGGATTTCGAAGGCGTCGTCCAGCGTTTTCAGGCCCGGCGCAAAGCGCGCCCAATCGTCGCGTCCGAAGTAGCTGTGCGTCGCGCCGGCGGCGACGATGAGGTGGTCATAGGCGATGCGGGTGCCGTCCTTTTGCTGAACCTCCCGCGCGTCGGTATCGATGGTCGTCACGTCGCCCAACAGCGTCGTGACGTTGGGCTGCTTGCGGAAGAGATGGCGCACCGGCGCGGCGATTGCCGGGGCCGAGAGCCCAGCGGTGGCGACCTGGTAGAGCAGCGGCTGGAACAGGTGGTGGTTGGTGCGGTCGATCAGCGTCACGGCAACATCGGCACTAGCCAGTGCCCGGGCTGCTTCGAGGCCGCCAAATCCGCAGCCAATGATGACGATGTGGGGCTTGTTTTTGTTGGTTTGCGGCGTCATGAACGGCGATTATGCGAGGAAGGCACAATCTCCCTATGAAGGACACCGCCCTGTTTCCCACCGCTATTGCCGGTAGCCTGCCCAAACCCGCCTGGCTGGCCGAAACCCACAAGCTCTGGC
>JBKJTX010000193.1:0-11315 GCA_046590315.1 Ramlibacter sp.
GGCTGGACCTGTGTCTGCCACACCAGGGCGCTGGCGCTGGCGTGCCGGGGCAGAAGGTACTCGAAAGCAGCCTTGGCGTCCGGGGCTTACCGTGCGCGCGCGTTTCCCCGGCCGCGCCGGCGATGCACGCGTCACTTTCACTTTCAACGTCGGGCAGAACGTTCTGGTCGATGAAGACCCGGCCGCCAATGTCACAACGCCGGGTGTGCGCGCGCTGCACAACCGCGACGTGGTGCTGATCCTGGACACCGGCAGCCCTGCCGCCTCGCCACCTTCGGTGCGCGGTTTCTTCCTGGCGCTGCGCGACGCCCAGACCGGCCTCTGGACTTTTTCGTCCAGCGGCGAAACGGACGACAGTCCGCTGACCGCGCTGGCCGACCTCGTGCCGGGCGCCACCGAAGTGCGCATCGTGACCGTCGCCGTATCGGTGGACCCGTTCGCCGCCGGGGCCGTCTCCTATACCGAGCGCGACTTGCCACTTGACCCGCTGCACATCCGCAGCGATTCACCGGACTCGCTGTTCGATGCTTTTGCAACGCACACGCGTGACCCGGGAGACCCCAACGCGAAAGTCATCTCCAACCTCGCTCGCGCACGCACGGTGCCGATCGTCGTTGAGAACTCCGCTGGTCTCACCAACGGCATCCAGGTGCTGAACGCATTTCTCGGTGACGCCTCGGCGCCGGGCTCGCCGCCGCTCAGCCTGGAAAGCGCGATCCAGGCCCTCAGCGAGGTACCGGCCGAGCGCAGCCTGGAGCTGGTGCTCACGGGCGGTCACGACGGCGTGCGGCCGCGCGCCGTTGCCTATGAGGGCGAGATCGATTCAGTCACCGACCAGAAGACGGGCCTGCGTCAGTTCGAAGACCTGGAGGACATTTCCATCGTTGCCGGGCCGGGCTCGACTTATCTCTACGAAGATGCCAACTACGGTCCGCAGGCACGCACCATCGTTCGGCAATTGATCAACCACGCCGCGCGCATGCGCTACCGCATTGCGGTGATCGACAGCGGCGACAACCAGTCCATCGGCCAGGTGCGGGCGATGCGCGCGCAGCTCGACTCCACCTACGGCGCGCTGTACTACCCCTGGATTCGCGTGCTGGACCCGTTGAGCCAGCGCGAGATCTACATGCCGCCCTCCGGCTTCGTGAGCGGCATCTATGCGCGCAACGATGTGAACCGTGCCGTGTACAAAGCCCCCGCCAACGAGGTGGTGAACCTGGCCCTGGGATTCGAGCGCTTCCTGAACAAGTCGCAGCAGGAAGTGCTGAATCCCGAAGGCATCAACTGCTTTCGCTTTTTCGAAGGCCGCGGCATGCGGTTGTGGGGCGCTCGCACCATCAGCTCCGACCCGGAGTGGAAGTACGTCAACCTGCGGCGCTACTTCGCGTATGTCGAGCGCTCGATCGACAAGGGCACGCAATGGGCCGTGTTCGAGCCCAACGGCGAGCAGCTCTGGGCCAACGTGCGCCGCACCATCGAGGACTTCCTGCTGAACGAATGGCAGGCCGGCGCGCTGCTCGGCGACAAACCCGACAAGGCGTACTTCGTCAAGTGCGATCGCTCGACCATGTCGCAAAACGACTTGGACAACGGCCGGCTGATCTGCCTCGTCGGCTTGGCGCCGCTGCGACCCGCCGAGTTCGTCATCTTCCGCATCGGGCAGTGGACGTCCGACCGCAAGGTCTGAAGGAGAACCAGATGGCCAAGTTTCGCGACCGCCCCTATGTGCAATTCAACTTTCTGGTCGACCTCGGCGACGGGGTCACCGAAGGTCCCAAGGCCGGCTTCCAGGAGTTGAGCGGCATCGGCATGGAAGTGACCGTGTCGGAGTACCGCACCGGTAACGCCAAAGAGAACAGCGTGATGAAGATCACCGGCATGAACAAGGCGACCGATGTCACGATGAAGCGAGGCGTGATCGGCTCGCTCAATCTCTACGAATGGCTGGACCAGATCCGCAACGGCGACCAGAAGGCCATGCGCACGGTCACCATCCAGCTGCAAAACGAGGACCACACCGACGTGGTTCAGACCTGGAAGTTGCTGCGCGCCCGGATCATCAAGCACACCAGCGGGCCGTTCAATGCCAAGGGCACGGACGTCGCGATGGAAGAGCTGGTGCTGGCCTACGAGCGCCTGGAAATGGAGTAATCCGCCGTGCTCGCGTCGCGCCGGCTGCCCGGCATTCAGATCGACACCACACCGCCGCAGGCCGTGCAGGCGCTGCCGCGCATGGACGTGGCGGTGCTGGTCGGCTTCGCGTCGACCGGGCCGCTGCATCGGCCGGTGGCGATCGAGGGCGTCGGTCAGTATGGGGCCGTGTTCGGAGCCGATGCGCCGTTGGCGTGGGATGCAGTGCGCGGCGAGCGCGTCACCGCGTACCTGGGACCGGCGGTGCGGGCGTTTTTTGCGAACGGGGGCCGGCGCTGTTGGGTGATCCGCGTCGCGCGGTGCGCAGAGGCGGAAGCCTTGTGGCGCGGTTTGGCCCCCGACGAGGCGGCTGCGTTCCCCGACGTGGCGACGTACAACCGTTTCGCGATGCCTGGCGTGCTCTCCATCGCCACCGGCACGAATGTGGTGGCCGCCGCACTGGCGCAAGCCCGCTGCGAAGGCTCCTGGTCGGACGGTTTGCAAGTATCAACCGCGCTCACGCAGCAGAGTTTTGCCGTCGACATGTTGGTGTCCGACTCACCCGCTTCGCCCCCTTCCTCTTCTCCGCAGCACTTCACGTTGCGCGCTCGGTTCGGCCTGCGCGCTGGCGACCTGCTGCAGTTTGGCGATACGCGCAGCGTCTGCGCGTACGCGGTCGTCGAGGATGTGACCGCAGCGGTCGCCGCCGGCGGCTCGTTGGAAGTAACGGTGCGGGTCTGCGCAGCGTTCGAGCGTGTCTCGGACAGCAACGCGCCCGGCTCGCCCGCATTCGCAACGCCCGGCACCTTGGATATCACCGGCTTCGCCGCGGCCGTTCCCGCCACGCTGTTCGCGCCTGCGCCAGAGGCGCAGGCGGATGCTGCGGAGCCGGCGTTGGAGATGAGTGCGACCGACCCGCTGCCCGTTGCGATCGAGAGCGGTCATTGGGCCCGTTGGCAGGGTGGCGGCGACACCATCTGGCTGCGCATCGACGAAGTCCAGCGCTCGCCGACGAGCGCCGGAAGCCCGCCGATCACCGATCCGTCGCTCGTCAGCGCCAAACTCGGCGGTCCGGCGTGGCGTGAACTGGGCGCAACTTTGCCGGCGGCGCTGGGCGGCGTGCTGCGCGCGCACGTGCTCACGCTCGACATCCGCGCGCAACGCGATGGTGTGGATGCGCGGCTGTCAGGCATCGGTATGACTGCGCGCCACAGCACGCCTTGGGGCGCCCAACAGACAGACGCCGAGTTCTACGCACCGCGTGACGATGCGCGGGCTGATGGATCCGCGCCGCTGCCCGCATCGAATGCGTCCCGCTTCCCTTTGGCACGCGAGAGCCAGACGGAGCCGCTCGCATGGATCCCGTTGGGTGTGCAGCCCCTGTTCGGCAGCACCCCACGCGCGTTGCCGCAGCAAGCCACAGCGTTGCAGCGCGATGGGCTGGCGCGGTTCGACGCCGAGCTGTTTCTTGACCCTGAGCTCGCGACGACCGGCGTTGGCGCGCTCATCGCTCAATCAGACGCCATCCGCCTGATGCGCGATGTTCCGCGCTCGTTGTTCGGCCTGCACGCGGCCGTGTCCATTGGCGCCGGTGGACTCTTTAGCGAAGCGAGTCTCCTGGCAGTGCCTGATGCTGTCCACCTCGGCTGGATTCCGCGCGATGCTGAAGACCTGGAAGTCGGTGATCCGCAGGCACTGCCGACGCCGCCGCAGTGGACCCAGCATCGCGGCGCTTGCGCTGGGCCTGTCACCGAACCCATGGACGGCCCCGACTTCGGTGCGTTCATCGACTGCGCGACGCGAATTCTTCCAGCGCCGGCCTTGACCGGCCCCAATGCACCGGTGCCGCCCGGGGCGTACCGTCTGACCTGGAGCGATTCCGAGCCGGGCAGTGACTACGCGTTGCTCGAGGGGACCCAAGCCGATTTCAGCGATGCGCGCGAGATCTACCGCGGCCAAGCCGCCGAATTCGATACCGTCACGCGGCGCGAGGGGACCTATCTCTACCAGGTGTTCGCCCTGCACGGCGACGACCGCAGCGACGGCTCCAATGTGCTCGTGGTCCAGGTGCGTACCGCCGACTGGCTGCAGTTGGCGCCGGCCGATCTCGCGCCGGAATTCGAAGCGCAATGGCTGGCCGTGCAACGCGCCGCCCTGCGCTTGGCCGCGGCCACCGGCGAGTTGTTCGCGGTGTTGGCGATGCCGCGGCACTTTCGCACCGCCGAGGCCGTGCGTTACGCGATGCGGCTGCGCGCCGTGCGCGAGCCGCTGCAGACTGTTCCGGTCGATCCGCAGGCGTTCGGTTTCGGTGAAGGTCGCGCGCTGAGCTATGGCGCGCTGTATCACCCGTGGCTGCAGGCTGACCTCGGCCGGCCTCAGCTGTACCGCGCTACCGGCCTCACGCTGTCGCCCGGCAAGCGCGTGCCACGTGTGGTGCCGCCCGACGGCGCCGCCCTGGGTGTGCTGGCCGGCCGCGCGTCGCAGCGCGGCGCCTGGATCGCGCCCGCCAATGAGCCGCTGAAGGACGTGGTCGCCCTGTCGCCGGTCGTCGCCAGCGGCGACTGGCAGGCGCTGCAGGACGCGCAGATCAACCTGCTGCGCGCCGACCCGCGCGGCCTGATGGCTTTGTCGGCCGACACCCTGGCACTGGATACGGAAGTCGAACTGCGGCCGATCAACGTGCGCCGCCTGATGATCCTGCTGCGACGCCTCGCATTGCGCCGCGCCACCTCCTACGTCTTCGAGCCCAATGGCCCCACGCTGCGGCGCGCAGTGCAGCGCTCTTTCTCCGAGCTGCTGACCGACATGTTCCGGCGCGGCGCGTTCGCGGGCGCTTCCGCTGCCCAATCGTTCCGCGTTGTCACCGACGACACGATCAACAGCACGAGCGACGCCGACGCAGGGCGCTTCTTCGTCGAACTGCGAGTTGCACCGTCGTTGCCGATGCGCTTTATCGCCGTGCGCCTGGCCCAAGCCGGCGACCGTATGACGGTGGTGGAAGAGCTTTAACCATGCCCGCGCCGGTCTATCCCTTCACCGCCTTCAGCTTCGCTGTCGAAATTTATCGTGGCGAGGACAGCTCGCCTTTGGTGAAAGCCGCCTTTGCCGAGTGCGAGGGCCTGGAGATGACGCACGAGGTCAAGACCATTCGCCAGGGTGGCGACAACGCGCGCCAGATCCGCATGAACGGCCCGGTGGCGCACGGACAACTCACGCTCAAGCGCGGCATGACGGGCGACTTCGCTTTGTGGCAGTGGTTCCAGGACAGCATCGCGGATCCGCGCCTGCGCGCCGGCGCCGAGGTGGTCCTGCTCGCACCCGACGGCGTCAGCGAGCGCGCGCGCTTCCAGCTGTCTCGCTGCGTGCCGGTCAAGGTGAAGAGCCCGCAGCTGAACGCGAAGGACGGCGGCATCGCCGTCGAGGAGCTGCAGGTCGCGTACGAAACTTTGCAACTCGCCTTGCCTGAAAAATGACCGAGACCACGACATGACCTTGTGCAAAGCGCGAATGATCGAGCTGGATCCGACTTTCACCAATCCGAAGTCGGGCGGCAAGAACGTGCCGGTGCAATTCAATCCCGAATCGCTCAAGCTCACCTACGCCAACCAGCTGGTCGAGCCCAAGGGCGGCGACAAAGCGGCCGGCTCGGCGGGACGTCAGTTCGTCGGCGCGGGAACGACCAAGCTCGCGCTGCAACTGTGGTTCGACGTGGGCGCGCAGGAAGAAGTCACCGATACCGTGACGACGGGCGAGAAAGGCATCGTCGACGACGTACGACGCCTGACGCAGCACATCGTTTTCTTCATGACGCCGCAACCGTCCGACGAAGACCCCAAGAAGCTCGCGCCACCGGGCGTGCGGTTCGAGTGGGGCACGTTCGCTTTCGACGGCATGGTCGAGGGCATGGAAGAGTCGATCGAGTTCTTCTCGCCCGAAGGCAAGCCGCTGCGCGCGACACTGACGCTGACGCTGTCAGCGCAAAAGATTCTTCCGCGCGATGCGTCCAAAGACAGCGGCAACCTGCCTGCGCGTCCGGGCCACACGCCCCTTAAGGTAGCCAAGCAGGGCGACAGCCTGCAGGGCATGGCGGGTGCCAACGGCAAAGCCGACTGGCAAGGCATCGCATCGGCCAACGGCATTGAGGATCCGCTGCGCATGTCGCCCGGCGCCTTCGTCGACATCCATGCCAGCGTGGGCGGTTCTACCGGCGCGGGCTTCCAAGGCTCGATCGGTGCATCGCTCGGAGGCTCGGCCGGTGCGTCGGCCGGAGTGTCTGGCGGTCTGAACGCATCGCTAGGCGGCAGCGCCAGCGCGTCCCTCTCATTCAATTAGTCCAAGGAGTCGACCATGCCCGTTGTGATCAATGAATTCGAAGCTGTCGCCGATGCCCCGCATCAGCGCGGCGGCGAAGGTGAGTCAGGCGAAAAGAAGTCCGGCGAAAACGAAGACGTGGAGCCGAAGGACGTGATGCCCATCCTGCGCACCCTGGAACAGAGAGCGCTGCGCGCCTGGGCGCATTAAGTACGATATGCCCAACAGCGACTCCAGCGCTCCCGTCGCAGGCGCCCGCCCGGTGATCGAGATCGACGGGCAGCCCAACGACACGCTCGCCAGCGGCCTGCTCGACCTGCAGATTGCCGATTCGGCGGACGGCATGGCGCGTTGCGAACTGGTGTTCGGCAATTGGGGCAGTCCCGACAAGCCGGGCTTTCAACACTTCGGCCGGGACGTACTGGAGTTTGGCAAGACGCTGAAGATCAAGCTGAGCGACCAGACTCTGTTTGAGGGCCGGATCAGCGCGATTACCGCCAAGTTTCCCGATGGCGGCACGCCGCAGGTGGGTGTGTGCTGCGAGGACCGCCTGCAGGACCTGCGCATGACCCGGCGCACGCGCAGCTTTGCCGACGCGTCGCTGGCCGACGTCTTGCGTCGCATCGCGAGCGACCATGGACTGCAGCCGCAAGTCGATGTGAGCGGCGAGACCTACAAGCTGCTCGCGCAGGTGAACCAGAGCGACCTGGCTTTCGTGCGCGACCTCGCGCGCCGCGAGGACGCGCAGGTCTGGGTTGAGGGCACCACGCTCAAAGCAGCGCAGCGGTCGCGGCGCCAGGGCGGCTCCATCGAGCTGTCGTGGGCCGGCCAACTGCGCGAGTTCACCGTCAGCGCCGACCTCGCGCACCAACGCACCAAGCTGGTCGGTACTGGGTGGAGCGTCACCGACAAGCAGGCCGCCAAGCACGAGGCAGGCGAGTCCGCCATCAGCGGAGAACTCAATGGCGGCGACAGCGGCGCCAAGACCTTGCAACGCGCGTTCGGCGACCGCGTCGACACGCTCGCGCACCAGGTGCCCGCCGCCGATGCGCAGGCGAGGGCGCTGGCCGAGGCGAGCTTTCGCCACTTGGCGCGCCGCTTCGTTGTTGGCCGCGGCGTCGCGGAAACCAAGCCGGAATTGCGGGTGGGTGCCAAGGTGTCGATCAAGGGCATCGGTCCTATCTTCGAGGGCGACTACATGGTCACCGACGCGCAGATCCGTTTCGACGTCAAGCTCGGCATGCGCACCGAATTTGTCTGCGACCGGCCCGCGATAGGCGCGAGGTAACCGCATGCACGTGGTCGACCTGCCTCCTTTCGAACAGCAGCTGAACGAGCGCGTGCCTGCGGGTTGGGGTGGCCGCTGGTACGGCGTGTTGCCCGCGCTGGTCACAGACATCAAGGACCCGGACAATCAGGGTCGCGTCAAGATCACGCTGCCGTGGTCGCCCGACGCGCAGGGTTCGCGCTATGAAGGCTGGGCACGCCTGGCAACTCTGTTCGGCGGCAACAACCGCGGCAGCTGGTTCGTGCCCGACGTGGACGACGAAGTGCTGGTGTCTTTCGAGCATGGCGATCCGCGCCGTCCTTACGTGCTGGGAGGCCTCTGGAACGGCCGCGACGCGCCGCCCGAAACCATGGACGGCAGTGGCAACAACCACAAGAAGGTGCTGCGCTCGCGCAACGGCGTGAAGATCACGCTCGACGACCAGAACGGGCAGGAGTCAATGAAGCTGGAGACCCCGGGCGGTCAGAAATTCACGCTCAAGGATGGCCCCGGCGCCGTCACCATCGAGGACAGCAACGGGAACTCGGTCAAGCTAGAAACGGCGGGCATCACCGTCACGGCCTCGGCCAAGGTCACCATCAACGCCAGCCAGATCGCGATCTCGGCCGGCATGGTGACCGTGGACGCCGGCATGTCGCGCTTTTCAGGTGTGGTGCAGGCCGACACCGTCATCAGCAACAGCGTCATCAGTGCGTCGTACACGCCTGGGGCTGGGAACATTTGGTGAAGTCATGCTAGCTCATCCCGTTCGCTGGCAGGCACCACAACCCTTGTGGACGCGCTTCGGCGCGAATGGCACCGCTGCGGCGCTGGCGCCGGAACAGGCGCGCCCGTCGTTGCTGCGGTTCGCGAGTGATGACTTCATGGACCAGATGCTGGCCACGCTCGCGCGCGATCCATCGCGCATTGACGCCCACATCGCCAAGCCCGAGACCTGGCGCACGCCGGCGGGTGAGTCGGCGGACTTGATCTCGCGCACGTCGTTGCCCAGCGTGGCGCAAAGCTCGTCGCGCCTCGCGGCGGCGTTCAAGCCCAAGGCGCGTGTGCTGCCGGCGGTGCCCACGCCCGCGAAACCGCTCAAGCTCTATCAGCCGGCGCACCAGCGCCACTATCTCGTGAGCGCCAGCCTGGTGTGCGCGCAGCAAGGCTTGCCGGAACGTGGCGTGGTGCCTGGTGGCGACGAGCAATTGAACTTTGTGATCCGGCGGCTTTTGCCCGGCACGTCCGTGACGGATACCGACCTGCACGAGTTCGCGTTCGTGAAGGACGCCGAAGGTGCGCGCTGGCAACGCATCGGCACCACGCCCGCCGCCGGGCGCGCCGTCGCAGGTGAAGACGCGCTGCCGTTGTTCCCGCTCACATTCTGTGACGATGGCGGTGCGTCGCGCACCTTGTGGACGGGCTCTGTGCCGGTGGGCCGGCGTGAAGACTACATGGCCAGCAAGGTGGACCGCACGGCGGTGCCGAGCTTCGCTGAAGGGCAATTGCAATCGTTGGTCGTGCAGACGCCGGCGGCCGCACCGACGGCAAAACTGGCGCGCGTGACGCAGTTCCAGATGGAAGTCGCCGAGCCATGGAAGTCGTTGATCCGCTCCAGCTTCAAGATTTCGGAGAGCGTGAAGGAGACAACCGAGGCCGAAGGCGGCCCGGAGTCGACCACCGCAAAGACCAAGCGCGTCTTTGACTTCAACCTGCAACAACAGAACGTGTCGTGGCTGGTCCTGCTGGACCTGGCAGACTACATCGAAGCCCACTTGCCCGACCTGTGGACGGTGATCCTGGCCGACGGCGCGGGCGCCACCGCGCTGCCAACCCTGCGCCGAGACATCCACACCTGGCTTGCCGCGGCGACCATGTCGGCGCCCCTGGTCACGGGCCTGCGTGTTCCCGGCACCGCTGTCAATTTCAAGACGCCCTCGGCGAACCTACGCTCCGCGCTCAAGGCCATCCGACAAACCGGCGTGCGCGAGGCGCTGGAAGCCGCCGTTGTCAACTACGACAGCAGCACCACCGGCAACGTGGCATGGCCGCCGTTTCATTTCGTGCTGGCAGGATTGTCGTCGCCCGCGAATGCTGCCGACGGCCCCTTCCTGCAGCTTTCCACACTGGGTGCGCCGACTGGCGATACGTCGGCCGAACCGCTGCCGGGCCCGCCCATCATCGGGCCCCTCACGCCTTCGCAACAGGTACTCGAAAACGCACGACTGGCCGCTGAGAAAGTGGACCGTCTCACGGCCCTCTTCGGCCGTGCCTTGGACGACGCCGGCGATGCCCTTGCGCCGCCGTTGCCCTACGCGCTGCAGCTGAAGAACGCGCTCAACGGGTCCGTCAACGATCCCGGCTGGTTCGTCATCCGATTCGTCTATACCCGGCGCGACTGCGGCCCCTTGCATCCGCCGACGGTCTCAGCGCCGACGGAGCAGTTTCAGCTCGCGAACTTCTTTGATTCCGACGCGCCGGCGCGGCCGCTGCGCATCACGCTGCCGACCGATACCAGTCCGGCGGGTCTGCGCAAGTTTCCCAAGAACACTGCGTTCGTTCTGTCCGACATGCTATGCGGCCAAGTGCAGCGCGCCAAGGGCCTGGGCCTGGTGGACCTGGTGCGTTCGGTGTTGCCATGGCCGCTGCACAAGGACCTCGACGTCGCCAGCGGCTCTTGCCAGAACAGCGGCGGCATCAACATCGGGATGATCTGCTCGCTGTCGATCCCGATCATCACGATCTGTGCGCTCATCCTTTTGATGATCATCGTCTCGCTGCTGGACTTCATCTTCCGTTGGCTGCCGTATTTCATCATGTGCTTCCCGGTGCCCGGGCTGAAGGGGAAGAAGTGAGCGCCGCACGGCCGCCCGAAGGCGTTCGAACCGCAGTGCGCAGCACGGAGGTTTTCGAATGAGCAGCGTTTTTGGCCGCAGCATGTCTTTCCCACCGCGCGTGGGAGTGGACGGGCGCTTCGTGTGGTCGTCGGGCGAGGAGAACATTCGCGAGTCGATCGCGGTGATCCTGAAGACCGAGCCGGGCGAGCGCGTCGGCGTGCCGGCCTTCGGCGCAGGCCTCGCGCGCTTCCTGTTCGAACCCAACAACGCCGGCACGCACTCGCGCCTGGCGGAAAACATCACCAATGCCTTGGCGCGCTGGGAGCGCCGCATCGCAGTAGAGGCGGTGGATGTCGCCGCCGACGCGCGCGATGCCGAAGCCAGCACGGCCACCATCAGCTATCGCCTGGTGGCCACCGGCGCGCGCGAGCGCATCACGGTCACCGTTCCGCTGGCGACGGCCTGAGGTCAAGATGCCCATCACACCGCCTCCGATCGACGACCGCCGCTTTGCGCAGCTGGTAGACGACACGTTGGCGCGCGCCCGCGTGCACACGCCCGAGTGGACCAACTTCAACCAGAGCGATCCCGGCGTCACGATGGTGCAGCTGTTCTCGTTCCTGACCGAGAACCTGATCTTTCGCGCCAATCAGATCCCGGAGCGCAATCGCGCCAAGTTTTTGCAACTGCTACGGGTGCCGCTCGCGCCGGCGTCAGCGGCCAATGGCCTGATCGCTTTCGCCAATGAACGAGGCGCCGCGATCACC
>JBKJTX010000244.1:0-5430 GCA_046590315.1 Ramlibacter sp.
GAACGCGCTGCCCGCTTCCTTGAAGGCACCGTAGGCCTCGGCGTCGAGCACTTCGGCCCACAGGGAGACGAAGTACCCGGCGGCGTAGCCGTCGCTCGAAAAAAGATGTTGGAAGTGCGCGATGCGGTGCATGACGCCAACGCCGGCCGGCAGGCCGCGCTCGGTCAGTACTTTTTCCTGAAACGCCGTCCAGTCGGAGACGTTTGCCGGATCGGGATGGCTGTGCGCCGCCATGTCGACCAGTGCGCTGCCGCAGTAACGTACCGTGTCGTAGCCCTGGCCGAATCGTTCCGCCGCCTGCAGCCGCTCGATCAGCGCATCGGGAATCGGCTGGCCGGTTTCGACATGCCGGGCGTGACAGCGCAATACCTCGGGCTCGGACATCCAGTGCTCGAACAGCTGCGACGGCAGTTCGACGAAATCGCGCAGCACCGCCGTGCCGGACAGCTTGGTGTACGTCACGTCTGACAGCAGGCCGTGCAAGCCATGACCGAACTCATGAAAGAGCGTACGCACGTCATCGAAACTGAGCAGCGTCGGATTTCCCTTGGAGAAATTGTTGTTGTTGATGATGATCGGGCGCGTCACGCCGCCATTGCGGGTTTGCCACACGAAGCCGTTCATCCACGCGCCGCTGCGCTTGCTTGCCCGCGAAAAGTTGTCCTGCAGGAAGAGGCCCACGGCTGCGCCTTGCGCGTCGTGCACTTCATACGCTTTGGCGTCGGGGTGGTACAGCGCCAGGTCGGGCCGCGGCGTGAACCGCACGCCGAAGAGGCGCTGCGCGCAATCGAACGCTGCATTGACCATCGCCTCCAATGGAAAGTAGGGCTTCACCTCGGCATCGTCGAGGGCATAGTCGCGCTGGCGCACCTTCTCGGCCCAGTAGCGCCAGTCCCAGGCCTCGATGTCACCCGCAGCGTCGGTGGACTGTTGCACCGACTGCAACGCGGCGCGCTCGCGCTCGACTACCGGCTTGGCCCGCGCCCACACGTCATCCAGTAGGCGCATCACGGCCGCGGGCTCGCGCGCCATGCGGTCCACCAGCGCGTAGTCGGCGTACGAGGCATAGCCATGCAGCTGCGCCTGTTCCCGGCGCAAGCGCAGGATGCCGGCGACCAGCGGCCGGTTGTCGTGCTCGCCCGCATGCTCGCCGCGCGAGGTCCAGGCGCGCCAGCCCTGCTCCCGCAGGTCGCGGCGCTCGGAAAAGGTGAGGAAGCCGACAATGGAGGAACGCGACAAGGTGATCGCATACGTTCCCTCCGCAAGCCCGCGATCGGCTGCGGCCGTGCGCGCCGCAGAACGCAGGAAGTCGGGCAGCCCCGCGAGCTCTTTCTCGTCCTTCAGCACCAGCTCCCAGCTGGCTTCGTCGTGCAGCACGTTCTGGCCAAACTGGGTGCAAAGCTCGGCCAATTGCTGCATCACCTGTGCGTAGCGCTGCTGTGGCTCAGGCGCCAGCTTGGCACCGGCGCGCTCGAAGTCGAGCTGGACGCGTTCCACCAGACGCATCTGTTCCGGCGTGAGGCTTAAGGCCTGCCGCTTCTCATACACGGACTGGACCCGCATGAACAAAGGCCTGTGCATGTAAGTGGCGCTCTCGTGCCCGGCCAGCGGCATCGCCATGCGACGCTGCACCGCCTGCAACTCGGGCGAAGTTTCGGACGCGCACAGATTGTCGAAGACGGCCTGCACGCGCCAAAACAGAGGTTCCCGCTGCGGTCGAAGGCGGCGATGGTGTTCTCGAAATCGGGCGCTTGCGGGTTCGCCGCGATCGCGTTGAGTTCGGCGATGTGTTCGTGCATCGCCTGGGTGAGCGCCGGTTCGAAGTGCTCGGGCCTCAATTGATGGAAGGGCGCAAGACCATACGGCGCTGTCCACGGTAGCAGCAGCGGATTGGTGTCCAGGGTGGCGTTCATGGCTTCCTTGTGGGAGATAAAGCCATTCTAGAGACGACGGCGCGCCGCCGCTGCCGCGGCCTCAGCTGCGGTTGATCGAGACGCCGCCATCTACCAGCATCGCCGCACCGGTCATGAACGATGACGAATCGGATGCGAGGAAGAGGGCGGCCTGCGCCAGCTCTTCGGGCTGCGCGATGCGCTTGAGCGCGTGAAGGCTCGCCACCTGCGCCAAGGCCTCGGGTGTTCCGTTCATTTCGCGCGCCATCGGGGTGTCGGTTCCACCCGGCAGCAGCGCGTTGACGCGAATGCCGCGCGCACCGAACTCCACCGCGAGCGCCTGCGTCAGCCCGATCAAACCGGCCTTCGTCGCGGCATAGGCAGCGGTGCCAGGAAAAGCGGCGGTATGCCCGACGAAGGACGAGGTGAAGATCAACGAACCCGCGCTGCGCTTCAGCATCGCCGGCAACTGATATTTCGCCGCGAAGAACGCACTTGTCAGATTGGTATCGATGGCGGTTCGCCAATCAGCGGCGGCGAGGTCGCACGTCGGTCCCATGCCCGCCAGAGTCGCTGCATTGTTAAAGCCGATGTCCACGCGCCCCCACGCCCCCTCCGCTGTCATCACCAAGTCACGCGCGAACTTTTCCTCTCGTACGTCGCCGGCGAAACTGAGCGCCTCACCGCCGTGGCGCGCGATCTCCTCGACCAATTCGTCGAGCTCCCGTTTGCGCCGCGCGGCCACGACCACGCGCGCACCCTCGCGGGCGAACAGCAGGGCTGCGGCACGGCCGATCCCGGAACTGGCGCCCGTCACGATGGCGACCTTGTCCTTGAGTTTCATTCGTCTCTCCCGGTTGAAAGAAGGAGAGTCTGTGCATGCGCGGCCGCTGCGTCTGGCCGTCTTCGGACATGTGACTGTCAAAAGTCGAATCGCGGCGACCCCACCGAGAGCTGGCGGAATGCGGGCGACGTTCCCCAGCGGTCCCCGGGTTGCACCTCGCGCAAATTATTGCGTTTGCAGGAGCTCTTTCAAGTCGCTGTCGCACCACTGCCGTTCCGATTCTGGCACTTGGTCGAGTTGCGCAAGAGCGCTCTTTCGATGCGACTCGTGCAGGGTCTTGTCACCTGCCGCGCGCGCGGCGAGTGCAAGCACGGCATGCCCGAAGAAGAGCTCGAACGCGGGCGCGCCATTCGCCTCACACACGGCCACGCAGTCCCGCGCACTCTGCAGCGAGGCCTCTGCGCGACCTGCATGCATCAGGCTGCGAGCCAGGCGGTAGTGCGCCCGTTCTTCCTCGAGCCACGTACCCGCCAACTTCCAGTACTTGAGCCCCGCACGGGCCGCGATGAGCATCCCCTCGGTCTCGACATCGGTGCGGTGCTCCTTGCCTTCGAGCACAACCGCGAGGTTGTTGCCGCCGACCGCAAGGGCGCCCAGAGCAGGCGATCCGGCCGCAAGCGAGTCCGCAAGGCTGAGAGCCTCTTGCAGCGCCGCGATCTGCCCCTGGTTCGCGAAGGCCGATGAAGCGCCGGCAAGAACGCGGGCTCGGTCCTCGCCCACGAGGCCATCCAGCGCCGCCGCCATTCCAGCCGCGTAGCTGAGCAGCGCGATGCCGCGCGTGATGGGCCCTGCCGTTCCTTCACTGCCGTCAAAAGCAGGAAGGCCGCGCAACGATTGCAGCACTTCTATGCCGCGGTGCAGTTCGCCGAGGTGCTCGGCATGAACGTGCACGAGCAATCCCACAAAGGGAGCGACATGTTCAGGTGCCTGGACGAGGTCAAGAGAAGCCGCCATCCGGTCGGCGACCTCTCTCGGCTGGTCCTCATGATCGTTCCAGCCGGTCTCGAGAAGCGATTCGATGTTCATGGCTCGAGTGTATGTGCGCGAGCTGCCACAATGCGCCCCATGAAGACAGTCAGCCTCATCGGCGCGCCCACTGATGTGGGCGCCAGTGTCCGCGGCGCCGGCATGGGGCCCGACGCGTTGCGCGTAGCCGGCCTGTACGAAGCGCTGGTTGCGCACCAGATTAACGTCATCGATCACGGGAATCTGGCCGGCCCGCCCACGCCATGGACGCCGCCGCTGGACGGCGTGCGCCATCTCGACGAGGTGGTGGCGTGGAATCGCTCGGTATTCGACCGCGTGGCTGCCGTGCTGGCCGCTGGCCAGACGCCGCTGCTGATGGGCGGCGACCATTGCCTGGCCATCGGATCGATCAGCGCCGTGGCGCGGCACTGCCGCCACAAAAAGAAGCACCTGCGCGTCATTTGGCTGGACGCGCACACCGACGTCAACAATGAAAGTATCAGCCCATCGGGCAACGTGCACGGCATGCCGGTCTCGTGTCTGCTCGGCTACGGTCCTAGGCAGTTGATCGGATGGAGCGGCGAGCCGGCCGCGCTGTCGCCCGCGGACGTCGACTTCATCGGTATCCGCAGCGTCGACGCCGAAGAGAAGCAGACCATCCGCCGCCTCGGCCTGCAGGTCTACGACATGCGCCACATCGACGAGCACGGCATGCGCAACACCATGGTGGAAGCGCTGCACGACATCGACGATGACACGCACCTGCATGTGAGCTTCGACCTGGACTGCCTGGACCCAGTCGACGCACCCGGCGTCGGCACCGGCGTGCGCGGCGGGCCGACGTATCGCGAGATGCAGTTGTGCATGGAGATGATTGCCGACACCGGCTGCCTGGGTTCGCTCGACGTTGTCGAGATCAACCCGGCGCTGGACGTGCGCAACCGCACCGCCGAACTCGCTGTGGAGTTCATCGCGAGTTTGTTCGGGGCTTCTACGCTCGCTCGCTAACGCCGCGCTCGTGTGGGATCGGGGCTACGCCGTCTCCTCTGGGCAAACTCTACTGGCGCGGCGGCCGCATTTCGGGCCAAATCCTGCGCCATGGCCGACGGAAACAACTGTCCCACACTGGTGGCCCCCGCGACGGTGGCGCAAGAGCAATTCGCCGCTGCTTTCGAGTTCGCGCCGATCGGCATGGCCCTGCTTACCACCGAGTCGCGCGCGCTGCGCGTCAACTATGCCCTGTGCCAGATGTTCGGCTACGACGCCGCCACGATGGTCGGCTTGTCTCCCGAGCAGATCGGGCATCCGGACGACCTGCAGCGCGACTTCGACCTGCGCCGTCAGATGCTGGACGGGGCCTTCCCGAGCTACCAGCACGACACACGCTACGTTCACCGCGATGGACACACCCTCTGGACCCACATCAGCTGCAGCCTGGTGCACGACCACGAGGGCCAACCGGCTCACTTCCTTCTGCAGTTACAGGACATCACGCAGCGCAAGGCCGCCGAAGCGGCGCTGCGCCAGAGCGAGGAGCGCTTTCGCGCAACCTTCGAGCAAGCGGCGCTCGGCATCGCCCACCTCGCGCTCGACGGGCGAATGCTTCGCGTCAACAGCAGCCTGTGTCGAATGCAGGGGTACACGCGCGAAGAGTTGCTGAACCGCAGCGCCAGCGACTTTTCGGTGGATAACTGGGAGGCCGGGCGCGACCTGCAGACACTGCTGGAT
>JBKJTX010000256.1:0-10728 GCA_046590315.1 Ramlibacter sp.
CATGACCGACATGTTTGTGCTGATGCAACTGCCCAATGCCGGTGACGACCTGCAGGCGATCAAAAAGGGCGTGATGGAGCTGGCCGACCTGGTCGTCATCAACAAGGCCGACATCGATCCCGACGCCGCAACCCGGGCGCGGGCCCAGGTGACGAGCGCGCTGCGCTTGTTCGGCCAGCACGGCGACGCGCAGCGTGCGCATCATCACCAGGGCGTTTGGCATCCGCAAGCCATCCAGCTGAGCGCGCTGCTGGGCGAAGGCGTAGACCGCTTCTGGCGCGAAGTCGACAACTTCAAGCGTTTGCAAACACTGAACGGCAGGCTGGCTTCGCGCCGGAAGAGCCAGGCGCTCTCGTGGATGTGGGAGCGGATCGAGGGCGGGTTGCGACAATCCTTTCGAGCCGACCCCGCCGTACGGGCACTGTTGCCGCAGCTCACGCGTGAGGTGGAACAAGGGCGGCTGGCGGCCTCGACGGCTGCACGGCGGCTGCTCAACGCGAACAACGGAGAACAAAACAATGCATGAGATCCTCGACCAACTCGAAAAGAAGCGCGCCGCCGCCCGTGTCGGTGGTGGAGCCAAACGAATCGCCACCCAACACGCCAAGGGCAAGCTCACGGCGCGTGAACGGCTGGAACTGCTGCTGGACGAAGGCACGTTCGAAGAATGGGACATGTTCGTGGAGCATCGATCCACCGACTTCGGCATGGCCGACAACAAGATTCCCGGCGACGGCGTGGTGACCGGCTACGGGATGATCAATGGCCGGCTGGTGTTCGTTTTCAGCCAGGACTTCACCGTGTTCGGCGGCGCGCTGTCCGAAGCCCATGCGGAAAAGATCTGCAAGGTGATGGACCAGGCGATGAAGGTGGGGGCGCCGGTGATCGGGTTGAACGATTCCGGTGGCGCCCGCATCCAGGAAGGGGTGGCGTCGCTGGGCGGCTATGCCGACGTGTTCCAGCGCAACGTGATGGCCTCGGGCGTGGTGCCGCAGATCAGCATGGTGATGGGGCCCTGCGCCGGCGGCGCCGTGTATTCGCCGGCCATGACCGACTTCATCTTCATGGTCAAGGACAGCTCCTACATGTTCGTGACCGGCCCCGAGGTGGTGAAGACGGTGACGCACGAGGAGGTGACCGCCGAGGAGCTGGGCGGTGCGATATCCCACACGACACGCAGCGGCGTCGCCGATCTGGCGTTCGACAACGATGTGGAAGCGCTGCTGATGCTCCGGCGCCTCTACAACTACCTGCCGCTCAACAACCGGGAGAAGGCGCCAGTGCGCCCCAGCAACGACCCGGCCGACCGCATGGACCTGTCGCTGGATACCTTGGTGCCCGACAACACCAACAAGCCGTACGACATGAAGGAGTTGATCGTCAAGACCGTCGATGACGGTGACTTCTTCGAAATCCAGCCCGAATACGCGAAGAACATCATCGTCGGCTTCGGGCGCATGGAGGGCCAGACGGTGGGCATCGTTGCCAACCAGCCGTTGGTGCTGGCAGGGTGCCTGGACATCAAGAGCTCGATCAAGGCGGCGCGGTTTGTTCGATTCTGCGATGCCTTCAACATCCCGGTCGTCACTTTCGTTGACGTACCGGGCTTCATGCCGGGAACCAGCCAGGAATTTGGCGGCATCATCAAGCACGGCGCCAAGCTGCTCTATGCCTACGCCGAGTGCACCGTTCCCAAGATCACGGTGATCACGCGCAAAGCCTATGGCGGCGCCTACGACGTGATGAGCTCCAAGCACCTGCGCGGCGATGTGAACTTCGCCTGGCCCAACGCCGAGATTGCAGTGATGGGTGCCAAGGGCGCGGTAGAGATCATCTTCCGCGAGGACAAGAACGATCCGGTCAAGCTCGCGGCGCGCGAGGCCGAGTACAAGGCGCGGTTTGCCAATCCTTTCGTGGCAGGGGCTCGTGGCTTCATCGACGACGTGATCCTGCCGCACGAGACGCGAAGACGGATCTGCCGTTCGCTCATCATGCTGCGTGACAAGAAGCTGGAGAATCCTTGGCGCAAGCACGGGAACATCCCCCTGTGACTGAATTGAACGTCAGGGCAGTCATCCAGAATCGGTGGGCGCTGCCGCAACTGCTGTGCGTCGGTTGCGGGATGCTGCTCGTGGTTGACGCGGCTTACTTGATGTCGCTGGCCGTTTACAGCCTCGGCGCTACGCTACCGCTCGCCATGGGTTGCGCGCTGGCCGCGCTGGGCCTCAAGTGGAACACCGTGCAGGCACAGCTGCGAACCCGTCGCGGGCGCGTTGTTTGGCGCTGGATGTGGCTGACTCTTCTGGCGTGGGCCGTTTCGCTCGCGCTGTTTTGGACGATGCTCGCGCGCGCAGCGCCGGCCAACACAGGCGACAAGGCGCCCGCGGCCATCATCGTGCTGGGCTCGGGCACCCCGAACGGCAAAGCTTCGCCGACGCTCGCGGCGCGCCTTGATGTCGGGTTGCAACAGGCCGCGCGATTTCCAAGTGCTGTGGTCGTCGTCAGTGGGGGGCGCGATTTCAGCCAGTCGGTGACTGAAGCAGAGGTCATGGGCGACTACCTGCGCGCCAGGGGCCTCGCCCCCGCCCGCATCCTGCAAGAAGATCGCAGCACCAGCACCCGGGAGAACCTTCTCTTCACCAAGGAGATGCTGCGCGCACACGGCTTGTCCGTGCAAAGCCCGGTGCAAGTGGTGACCAGCGACTTTCACACGATGCGTTCGGGTTGGATCGCGCGGCACGCCGGCTATGCCGACGTATCACTTGTTGGCGCGCCAACACCCTTGTACGTTCGCTACAACGCGTGGTTGCGCGAGTACTTCGTCGCGCTGGCGGGCCTGGCGCTCAGAGAGTTCGGCTGATCCCGAACGCGACAATAGAAAGACAGAACCATGTTCAGCAAGATCCTCATTGCTAATCGGGGTGAAATCGCGTGCCGCGTTATCAAGACCGCACGCAAGATGGGCATCAGGACCGTCGCGGTCTACTCGGACGCCGACCGCGACGCGCGCCACGTGGAGATGGCGGACGAAGCCGTGCACATCGGCGCCGCTCCGTCGAGGGAGAGTTACCTGCAGGCCGACCGGATTATTGCGGCCTGCAAGCAGACGGGCGCGCAGGCAGTACACCCCGGCTACGGTTTTTTGTCGGAGAACGAGGCGTTCGCCAAGCGGGTGGAAGAGGAGGGGATCACCTTCATTGGCCCGAAGCACTATTCCATTGCGGCGATGGGCGACAAGATCGCATCCAAAAAGCTCGCCAACGCGGCCAACGTCAACACCATTCCCGGCTGGAACGACGCCATCGAAACGGCGGAGCGCGCCGTCGAAATCGCGAAAGACGTCGGCTACCCGGTGATGATCAAGGCTTCCGCCGGCGGCGGCGGCAAGGGGTTGCGTGTGGCGTTCAACGACAAGGAAGCCTTTGAAGGTTTCACGTCCTGCCGCAACGAGGCGCTGAACAGCTTTGGCGACGATCGCGTCTTCATCGAGAAGTTTGTCGAGGAGCCGCGTCACATTGAAATTCAAGTGCTCGGCGACTCGCATGGCAATGTGATCTACCTGAACGAGCGCGAGTGCTCGATCCAGCGCCGCCACCAGAAGGTGATCGAGGAAGCGCCGTCGCCTTTTATCAGCGATGCCACGCGGCGAGCGATGGGCGAGCAGGCGGTCGCCCTGGCCAAGGCCGTGAAGTACGAGAGCGCAGGGACGGTGGAGTTCGTGGTCGGCAAGGACCAGAGCTTTTACTTTCTGGAAATGAACACGCGGCTGCAGGTGGAGCACCCGGTCACCGAATGCATCACCGGGCTGGACTTGGTTGAGTTGATGATCCGGGTGGCGGCGGGGGAGAAGCTGCCCCTCACGCAGGCCGAGGTCAAGCGCAATGGCTGGGCAATGGAGTGCCGCATCAACGCCGAGGACCCATTTCGCAACTTTCTGCCCAGCACCGGCCGCCTCATTCGCTTCCAGCCGCCGAAAGAGAGCATGTGGGCGGGCGAGCCCCCACCCCAGCCCTCCCCCGGAGGGGGAGGGAGTGGATTCGGTGGCGTGCGGGTGGATACCGGTGTGCAGGACGGCGGCGAGATCCCCATGTACTACGACTCGATGATCGCCAAGCTCATCGTTCATGGGCGAGACCGCAATGACGCTATTGCTAAAATGCGCGAGGCGCTGAACGGGTTTGTGATTCGCGGGATCTCCAGCAACATCCCATTCCAGGCCGCGCTGCTCGCCCATCCAAATTTCATCAGCGGCGACTTCAACACCGGCTTCATCGCAGAGCACTACGGCAAGGGCTTTCATGCCGAGGACGTGCCGCACCAAGACCCTGACTTCCTCGCGGCGTTGGCCGCCTACGTCAATCGCCGCAATCTACAACGGGCTACAGGCATCAGCGGCCAGTTGCCGGGCCATGAGTTCACCGTCGGCGAGGAGTTCGTCGTGGTGCAGTTGGATTCAACAGGGGCCCATCGCCGACAGGTCGCGACGGTGCGTGACTTCGAGGCGCAGTCCGGCTCCAGCGTGGTGGAAACCGGCGGCAAGCGTTACGAGATCTGCACCAAATGGCATCTGGGTGGTGCGCGCATCCGCGGCACGGTCAACGGCAAGACCTTCACGGCCCAGGTTGAGCGTGGCGTCGGCAAGAATCCGCTGGCGATGCGCATCATGCACGACGGCACGCGGCTGGACGCGATGGTGCTCACACCGCGCGCAGCCGAACTCCATGCGCTGATGCCCTTCAAGGCGCCGCCGGACATGAGCCGATTTGTACTGTCGCCGATGCCTGGCCTGTTGGTCGACGTCGCGGTGCAGCCGGGTCAGAAAGTTCAGGCCGGCGAGCGCGTCGCCGTGATCGAGGCCATGAAAATGGAGAATGTGCTCTTCGCGCTGGCCGACGGCGTGGTGGGCAAGGTGCTGGCCGCCAAAGGCGACAGCTTGGAGGTGGACCAGCCGATCGTCGAATTCGCTTGAAAGACGGACAGGAGCGTCATGCAACGCAGAGAGTTTCTTTCGATCGCGGCAGTGGCGGGTCTCGCCGGCTGCGCTGCGCCGGAACAGCAACGCGACGGGCCATCCGATGCCGATGGCGCCTTGCAGCGCATCGCGTTCGGTTCCTGCATTGATCAGACCCGGCCGCAACCGATCTGGGACACCGTGCTGGCTACGCGGCCCGAGCTGTTCATCTTCGGCGGCGACAACGTCTACGCCAGCGAGCAGCCCTGGTCGGCTGCGAAGCTCTCAAAAGCGTATGCGATGCAAGACGCAGTGCCCGGCTTCGCACGGCTGCGCTCGACAGTGCCGCATATGGCGATCTGGGACGACCACGACTACGGCGTGAACGACGGCGGCGCGGAGTTTGCAGAGAAGGTGGCGTCGAAGGAAGCATTCATGCGCTTCTGGCGCCTGCCCGCGGACGATCCGCGCCGCTCGCGCGAGGGCCTCTATCACTCGCAGGTCTTCGGTCCGCCGGGCAAGCGCGTACAGGTGATCGTGCCCGACTTGCGGTGGTTTCGCTCGCCTTGGAAAGTGACCGACGAGAGAGGCAAAGCCGGAAAAGAGCGCTATGTGCCCGACGCCGATCCGGGCAAGACCATGTTGGGCGAAGCGCAGTGGCGCTGGTTCGAGGAGCAGTTGCGCCAACCCGCCGAAGTGCGCCTCATCTTTTCCAGCATCCAGGTCATCGTGGAAGGCCATGGCTGGGAGCGCTGGGGCAATCTGCCGTTGGAGCGGCAACGCCTCTATCGGTTGATTGCGGACACCAGAGCGCAAGGCGTCGTGTTCCTCTCAGGCGACAGGCACATCGGCGCGATCTATCGGGAGTCGACCGGCATACCGTACCCGTTGTACGAGATGACGGCCAGCGGCTTCACGCACACCTGGCGGGACGCTTCCGAGGCCGGGCCGAACCGGCTGGGCGAACTCTTCAGGGAACTGCACTTCGGCAGCGTGGAGATCGATTGGCAAGCCCAAGCCTTGCAGCTGGCACTACGCGACATCGCGGGCGACGTTACGCGCAGCCAACTCATCCGTTTTAACGAACTCAAGGCCAACTGATGGACCGACCTTTCAAAGTACTGGGCATTCAGCAAATCGCTATCGGAGGTCTCGACAAGCAGCGCTTGAAAACACTGTGGGTCGACCTGTTTGGGCTGCAAGTGAGCGGCACGTTCAAGAGCGCGAGCGAGAACGTCGATGAGGACATTTGCACGCTCGGGGCCGGCCCTTTCAAGGTGGAGGTCGACCTGATGCAACCCCTCGCCCCGGAGAAGAAGCCGGCCGTACACCAGACGCCACTCAATCACGTGGGCCTTTGGATCGACGACTTGCCTCGAGCCGTGGAATGGCTGGGTTCGCAGGGCATGCGTTTTGCGCCGGGCGGGATTCGGCGCGGCGCTTCGGGATTCGACATTTGCTTTGTGCATCCCAAGGGCAACGAAGAGAGCCCCGTGGGAGGCGAGGGCGTGCTGATCGAGCTGGTTCAGGCACCCCCCGAGGTGGCGGCGGCCTTCGCGCGTCTGGCGTCGGCGCCCACCTGACGCCAAAAAGCCGCACTCGGGGAATCCCCGAAGAAGCGATTGACCGCCCGGGGGCGTAGACTGGCCCGGGGACGAACCGTCCCGACCAGCCGCAGGGCGCCGATCCCGGGGCAAAGCGGCCAAGGCAAGGAGACCAAGCTTTGCAGCGAACCGACATCGCAAACCCGGCCTATTTCCACAAGGTCGTCGATTGCCAGTGGGCCTGTCCCGCCCACACCCCCGTCCCCGAATACATCCGATTGATCGCGCAAGGCCGCTACAGCGATGCGTACATGATCAATTGGACGTCGAACGTCTTTCCCGGGATTCTCGGCCGCACCTGCGACCGGCCCTGCGAGCCGGCGTGTCGCCGCGGTCGGGTCGAGGAGAACAACGGAGAAAATCCAGAGCCGGTGGCCATCTGCCGGCTCAAACGCGTCGCCGCTGATTTAAAAGACGACGTCGCGAAGCGCATGCCCCAGGTCGCGCCCAAGAATGGCAAGCGCATCGTATGCGTTGGCGCCGGGCCCGCTTCGCTGACCGTGGCGCGCGACCTCACGCCGCTGGGCTACGACGTGACCATCTTTGACGGCGAAGCGAAGGCGGGCGGCTTCATGTGGACACAGATTCCGCGCTTTCGCCTGCCCGAATCGGTGATCGACGAGGAGACGGGCTACATCCTCAACCTGGGCGTCAATTTTGTGAGCGGCCAGCGGATCGAGTCCATGAACGCGCTGCTCGGACAAGGGTACGACGCGATTTTCGTCGGTTGCGGCGCGCCGCGAGGCCGCGACCTGGAACTACCGGGCCGCACCGAAGCGGCGGCGCGGATTCATATCGGCATCGACTGGCTGGCGTCGGTTTCTTTCGGTCACGTCACGAAGATCGGACAGCGCGTGATCGTGCTGGGTGGCGGCAATACGGCGATGGACTGCTGCCGGTCGGCGCGGCGCCTCGGCGGCACCGAGGTGAAGGTCATCGTGCGCAGCGGCTTCGAGGAGATGAAGGCCTCGCCCTGGGAGAAGGAAGACGCGATGCACGAGGACATCCCGATCATCAACTTTCATGTGCCCAAGGCGTTCGTGCACGACAACGGCAAACTGCAGGGCATGACGTTCGAAATCGTGAAAGCGGTATACGACGACAAGGGCAAGCGCAGTCTGGTGCCCACCGGCGAGCCCGATGCCTTCTTCGAATGCGATGACGTGCTGGTGGCCGTCGGTCAGGAGAACGCCTTTCCCTGGATCGAACGCGACAGCGGCGTCGTCTTCGACAAGTGGGGACTGCCCGCGCTCGACAAGGACACCCACCAGTCAACGATACCGCACGTTTTCTTCGGGGGCGACGCTGCATTCGGTCCCAAGAACATCATCACGGCCGTCGCGCATGGGCATGAGGCGGCGGTGTCGATCGACCTGTTCCTGAACGGCGGAGACATCTCGATGCGGCCGTCGCCGCTCACCAACCTCATCTCGCAGAAGATGGGTATTCACGAGTGGAGCTACGACAACGACACGGTGAACGACGAGCGCTACAAAGTGCCATGGGCCAACGCTGCGAAGGCGCTGGCCAGCATCAAGGTCGAAGTGGAACTGGGCTTCGACGTCGCGACGGCGGTGAAGGAGGCAGGGCGCTGCCTCAACTGCGACGTGCAGACGGTGTTTGTTGAGAGCGCCTGCATCGAATGCGACGCCTGCGTCGACATCTGCCCGATGGATTGCATCACGTTTACCGACAACGGCGACGAACCGGATTTGCGCACCCGGCTGAAGGCGCCCGCGATCAATCTAGCGCAGGAGCTGTACGTGTCGGGTGGGCTCAAGACAGGGCGTGTGATGGTCAAGGACGAAGACGTCTGCCTGCACTGCGGCTTGTGCGCCGAGCGCTGCCCGACGGGAGCCTGGGACATGCAGAAATTCCTGCTGCTCACCGCCAAGGCCGGTGACGAGGTCCGCAAGGTGAGCAGGGCAGGAGTCGCGGCATGAAGCAGATCGAGTCCATCAACGACTTCGTCATCAAGTTCGCGAACGTCAACGGCTCGGGCTCGGCGAGCGCCAACGAATTGTTCGCCAAGGCGATTCTGCGCATGGGCGTGCCGGTGAGCCCGCGCAACATCTTTCCGAGCAATATTCAAGGTCTGCCCACCTGGTACGAGGTGAGAGTGTCCGAGAAGGGCTACCTCGGCCGGCGTGGCGGCATCGACATGATGGTCGCGATGAATCCCCAAACCTGGGATGCCGACGTGGCGGAACTGGAGCCCGGCGGGTACATCTTCTACGACAGTACCCGGCCGCTGCCGCCGTCCAAGTTTCGCCCGGATATCAACGTCATCGGCATGCCGCTGACGGAGATTTGCAACGCCGTCTACAGCGACCCGAGGCAACGGCAGCTGTTCAAGAACATCGTTTATGTCGGCGCGCTGTCGGTGCTGCTGGAGATCGAACCCGATGTGATCGAGAAGCTCTTCGGCGAGCAGTACAAGGGCAAAGAAAAGCTGCTGGCGTCCAACGTGCAGGCGCTGCATCTGGGCCGCGATTTCGCGAGGGAGCACCTCAAAGGCCCGTTAGGTATTCGCGTGCAGCGCGCGGACAAGGTCGGCGACTTGATCTTCGTCGAAGGCAACAACGCCGCGGCGCTGGGCTGTGTTTACGGCGGCGCGACGGTAGCGGCCTGGTACCCGATCACGCCGTCGTCATCCGTCGCCGAAGCCTTCCAAAAGCATTGCGCCAAATACCGCGTCGACCCGGCCACGGGCCAGAACAAGTTCGCGATTGTCCAGGCCGAAGACGAGATCGCCTCGATCGGCATGGTGGTCGGTGCAGGATGGAACGGTGCGCGTGCGTTCACCGCGACGTCGGGTCCGGGCGTTTCGCTGATGACAGAGTTCATCGGCCTGGCCTACTTCGCCGAGATTCCAGTCACGATCATCAACGTGCAGCGCGGCGGCCCCTCCACCGGCATGCCGACGCGCACGCAGCAGGCCGACGTGCTTTCCTGCGCGTACGCATCCCATGGCGACACCAAGCATGTGCTGCTGTTTCCGGAAGACCCGTACGAGTGCTTCGAGCACGCTGCGGCGGCGCTGGATCTGGCGGACCGCCTGCAGACACCCGTATTCCTGATGACCGACCTGGACATCGGCATGAATCAACGCCTGTGCCGTCCCTTTGTGTGGGACGACGCGCGCGACCTGGACCGCGGCAAGGTCATGACCGCCGAGGAGCTCGAAGCCGGAAAGGATTTTGGCCGCTATAAGGATGTGGATGGCGACGGCATCCCGTGGCGCACGCTGCCCGGCACACATCCGACCAAGGGCAGCTACTTCACGCGTGGCACGACGCGGGACCCGTATGCCCGCTATTCCGAGCGCGGCCCGGACTACACGTACAACGTCGAGCGCCTGCTGAAGAAGTTTGAGACCGCGGCGACCCTGGTGCCCCAACCGGTGCTGCGGCCTGCGCCGGGCAAGACGCGGCTCGGTGTCATCTATTACGGCTCGACCAGCCCCGCCATGCACGAGGCGCTGGACGTGTTGAATACCTCCAGCATTCCGGTCAATGCGATGCGCCTTCGCGCCTTTCCCTTCCCGGCCAGCGTGGCGCAGTTCATCGCCGAGCACGACGAGGTGTTCGTGGTGGAGCAAAACCGCGACGCGCAACTGCGTAGCCTGCTCGTCAACGAACTGGAGATTAATCCGGCCAAGCTGGTGAAGGTGCTGCACTACGATGGCACGCCGATCACGGCGCGATTCATCACCAGCGCGATCACGTCTCACGTGCATGCCGCGGTCGCGGCGCCCGTACAGCGCAAGGACAAGGACACAGTTGCATGACCTACATCGCCAAACCCCGGCTGCATCATCCGACGCTGGAGACTAACAAGGTCGGCTACACGCGGCGGGACTATGAAGGCAAGATTTCGACGCTCTGCGCGGGCTGCGGGCATGATTCGATCTCGGCGGCAATCATCCAAGCCTGCTGGGAGCTCGACATCCAGCCGCACCGCGTGGCCAAGCTCTCCGGCATCGGCTGCAGTTCCAAGACGCCCGACTACTTCCTCGGCGCCTCGCACGGCTTTAATACCGTGCACGGCCGCATGCCTTCGGTGTTGACCGGCGCGAATCTCGCCAACCGCGACTTGCTGTATCTCGGCGTTTCGGGCGACGGCGATTCTGCATCCATCGGCCTCGGTCAGTTCGCGCATGCGATGCGCCGG
>JBKJTX010000314.1:0-2589 GCA_046590315.1 Ramlibacter sp.
ACTTCTTGGATTCGTGCACGAACTCGATCGGATCTTCCACCGTGAGAATGTGGCCGTACTCCGTTTCGTTCAGAAAGTTCACCATCGCCGCGAGCGTGGTCGACTTGCCCGAACCCGTGGGGCCGGTCACGAGCACCATCCCGCGCGGCTTGAGCGCGAGCTCACCGAAGATCTTGGGGGCGTTGAGCTGCTCGAGCGAGAGGATCTTGGACGGAATGGTCCGAAACACGGCCCCGGCGCCGCGGTTCTGGTTGAACGCGTTGACGCGAAAGCGTGCGAGCCCCTCGATCTCGAAAGAAAAGTCGACCTCCAGGAACTCTTCGTAATTCTTGCGCTGGGTGTCGTTCATGATGTCGTACACCATGGCGTGAACCTGCTTGTGGTCCAGCGCATCGACGTTGATACGCCGCACGTCGCCATGCACCCGGATCATGGGCGGCAGCCCCGCAGACAAGTGCAAATCCGAGGCCTTGTTCTTAACGCTAAAAGCCAGCAGCTGAGTAATATCCACAGAGATCCTTTGGCGCGACACCTGTCGCAGTTGAGCCGCGCCCACGGCTGTCGGCTCCGACAGCGACAATAGGTGAGCTGCGCGCGAGCGCGTCAGCTCTACCGGACAATTATGACCACGATTCCCAACAACCTCCAGAGTGTTCGTGAGCGAATCGCCGCCGCTTGTGCAAGGGCCCACCGCGATGTGAACGAAGTCACGTTGCTTGCGGTCTCCAAAACCTTCAGCCCGGACGCCGTGCGAGAGGCGTTTGCAGAGGGCCAATCCGCATTTGGCGAGAACTACATTCAGGAGGCGGTGGAGAAGATTGGGTTACTTGAAAACCTGCGCATCGAGTGGCATTGCATCGGCCCGATCCAGAGCAACAAGACGCGTCTCGTCGCGACAAATTTCCATTGGGCGCACACCGTCGACCGGTTGAAGGTGGCGCAACGCCTCTCCGAGCAGCGACCTGAGGGTTTGCCCCCACTGCAAGTCTGTATCCAGGTGAATATCGATGGCGGCGGGGCCAAGGCCGGGGTCGCGCCACACGAGGCCTTGGCCCTCGCCCGGGACGTGGCGCAATTGCCACGGATCACCCTGCGCGGGCTCATGACCATTCCCGAACCGGCACCGGATTTCGCCGGACAGAAGGCCGTTCACCTGCGCACCAAAGCCCTTTTCGACGAACTGCGCGAGGCCGGCGTCGCGCTCGACACGCTGTCCATGGGGATGACCGCCGACCTCGAAGCCGCGATCGCCGCCGGCAGCACGATGGTGCGTGTCGGCACGGCCATCTTCGGTTCGCGGGGCTAATTTCAGCTCGGCCTGCGGCGCGGGTCCTGTGCTTACTTGCCTGCCGGCGGCGACGTCATCGGTTTGATGTTGCCGCAGTCCGAGCCCAGCCACTTGCCGGCGCCGTCCATGTTGACCTTCTCCGACTTGCCCTCCACCTGGGTGTTCACCACCATCTTCATGTTGTACGACTCGGGAGTGGCGAAGGTCACCTGGCCCTCGCCGCTGGACGGCGGGTTGGCGCAGGCAAACGCCATCTTCATGGTGTTGCCGCTGCGCGATTGCGCGGTGGTCTTACAGTCGCCGCGCTGCGCCGGCAGCTCGTTTCGCTCGACCATCTCCCGGGTCATGCAGATCTTCATCGACATGCCGCCCGCGGGGCCGCCCGGGCCCATCTTCACTCCCTGCTTGGCCATCAGTTCTTCGACCATCTTGCGCTGCTCGGGCGGCATGTTGGCCATCTGTTGCTGCAGTTGGGACATTTGCGGCTCCGCCTGGCCGTTATTGAACTGCATCTTGTGGGTGATCTCCCACAGGCCCGGCTTCATGGTCTGGGCGCCCGCAGTGGAAGCCATGCTGATCGCGAACGCGGCGGCGGCGGCGGCGGCGAAATGATGCGGTTTCATGCGATCCCCTGCAAAAAGCGACATTTTGCGCCGCAGCTATGGCGCATGGATGCGCGCTTTCCCCGAGTTGCAGGCCGCGCTCAGTCCGCAGTGGTTTGCCGCACCGCATGTTCCCAGCGCGCTATCAACTCACCAGCGCGCTCGCGTGCCAGAGTCGGCAGGAAGCGACGCTCCGACTTCCACAACGCCGAGAGCTCGTCGGTGTTCTTGAACACGCCGCAGGCCAGACCCGCGAGGTAGGCCGCTCCCAGCGCGGTGGTTTCGGTGACGGCCGGCCGCACCACCGGAATCCCCAGCAGGTCGGCCTGGAATTGCATCAAGAGATCATTGACGCAGGCGCCGCCGCCCACCCGCAGTTCGCTTACCGGGGCTGCGCCGGCCGCCACGGCGTCGCGGCTCATGGCCAGCAGCAGCGCGCTGCTCTGGTAGGCAATGCTTTCGAGGGCGGCGCGCGCGATGTGCGCGACCGTGGTGCCGCGCGTGAGGCCGGTGATGGTGCCCCGCGCATCCGGTTTCCAGTAGGGCGCGCCCAGCCCGGTGAAGGCCGGCACCACCATCACGCCGCCCGAATCGGGGACGCTTTCGGCCAGGCCCTGGACCTCGCCGCTGCCCCGGATCGCGTTGAGGCCGTCGCGCAGCCACTGCACCACGGCGCCGCCGACGAACACGCTGCCCTCG
>JBKJTX010000497.1:0-2633 GCA_046590315.1 Ramlibacter sp.
GGCGCGATCCTGGCGCTGGCCGCCTGGTTTGCGGTGACGATCACCGTGCAGACCGGTCAGCCGCTCGCCGGGGCCATCCTGTTCCCCGTCGGTTTTTGCATGCTCTATTTGTTCGGCTTCGACTTGCTCACCGGCGTCTTCGTGTTGTGCCCGCTCGCCCTCATCGACAAGCGACCCGGCGTCACCCTGAACGGCGTCCTGCGCAACTGGGGCCTGGTGTTCGTCGGAAACTTCGCGGGCGCTTTCACGGTAGCCGTGATGATGGCCATCTACGTCACCAACGGCTTTTCCACCGAGCCGAACGCGGTGGGCAAGGCCCTCGGCGTGATCGGCGAGAGCCGCACCCTGGGTTACCAGAAGTACGGCGCCAACGGGATGCTGACGCTCTTCGTGCGCGGCATGCTGTGCAACTGGATGGTGTCGGCCGGCGTCGTCGGTGCGATGATCTCCACACACGTCAGCGGCAAGGTGATCGCGATGTGGATGCCCATCATGCTGTTCTTCTACATGGTCTTCGAGCACTCGATCGTGAACATGTTCCTGTTCCCGTCGGGCCTGCTGCTGGGCGCCCACTTCACCATCCTGGACTACCTGATCTGGAACGAGATCCCCACCGTTGTTGGAAATCTGGTCGGTGGGCTGGCGTTCACCGGCCTCACGCTCTACGCCACGCACCTGCGCCCAGGCCCCAAGCGCAATGCAGTCGAGGTTCCGGCGGCACGCGTCGGCACGCGCGCCTAGCGCGCATCAACAAGCCGTTTCGCATGTGAAGATCTCCGTCGGCCAGCACTCGGACAAGGGCCGCAAGGAGGTCAACCAGGACTTCTATGGGGTCCTGGTGCCCGAGGAGCCACTGCTCACTTCGAAGGGCATCGCGGTTGCATTGGCCGACGGCATCGGCAGCAGCGAGGTGAGCCAGATTGCCAGCGAGGTCGCGGTGGCGGGGCTGCTCGACGATTACTTCTGTACATCGGAAGCCTGGTCGGTGAAGAAGTCGGTGGAGCGGGTGATCACGGCCACCAACTCGTGGCTGCACGCCAAGACGCAGCAAAGCCAATACCGCTACGACCAAGACAAAGGCTACGTCTGCACGCTCAGCGCCCTAGTGCTCAAGGGCAGCACGGCGCACGTGTTTCATGTCGGCGATACGCGCATCTACCGCGTGCTGGGCGATTCCCTGGAGCTGCTAACACAGGACCACCGGGTCTGGGTGTCGCAGGAGCAAAGCTTTCTTTCGCGCGCGGTGGGATTCAACCCGCAGATCGAAATCGACTATCAGGCGCTGCAGGTCGAGCGGGGCGACGTGTTCGTCCTCGCTTCCGACGGTGTGTACGAGCATGTGGATGCCGCGTTCATCGTCGAGGCGATCCGCAGCGTCGCCGACCTGGACGCGGCTGCGCGGGCCATCGTGCACCAAGCGCTTGAACGAGGCAGCGAAGACAACCTCACCGTCCAGATCGTCGTCGTCGACGACGTGCCGGGCGCCGACGCGAGGCAATTGCAGCAGAACATGTCGTCGCTGCCATTGCCGCCGGTGCTGGAAGCGCGTGCAGTGATCGACGGCTATCGCATCGTGCGCGAATTGCATGGCTCAAGCCGCAGTCACATCTATCTGGCGGTGGACCCCGATACCCAGGAGCAGGTCGTCCTGAAGACGCCCTCGATCGACCTGCAAGGCGACCCGGCGTACCTCGAACGTTTTCTTATGGAAGAGTGGGTGGCGCGCCGCATCAACAGCGCGTATGTGCTCAAGCCCTTTCGGCAGACCCGTAAGCGCAACTTCCTCTACGTCGCGACCGAGTTCGTAGACGGTCGCACGCTCGGCCAGTGGATGCGCGACAACCCCAAGCCCGATCTGGAAACCGTCCGGCGCATCGTTGAGCAAATCGCGCGCGGCTTGCAGGCGTTCCACCGTTTGGAGATGCTGCACCAGGACCTGCGCCCGGAGAACATCATGATCGACACCACCGGTACGGTGAAGATCATCGATTTCGGGGCGACACGGGTGGCCGGTATCCAGGAGATGGCGACACCGGCCGAGCGCGGCGAGATCCTGGGCACGGTGCAGTACACCGCACCTGAGTATTTCCTGGGCGAAGCCGGCACGCCGCGCTCCGACCTGTTCTCACTCGCGGTGATCACCTACCAGATGCTCGCGGGGCGACTGCCGTACGGTGCCGAGGTTGCCAAGGCGAGGTCGCGCGCCGCCCAGCGCCGGCTGCAGTACGCGTCGGTGCTGCACGAAGAGAGCGAAATCCCGGCCTGGATCGACAGCGTGCTGCGCAAAGCCTTGCACACCGAACCGTCGCAGCGCTACGAGGCGCTGTCCGAATTCGTGCACGACTTGCGGCACCCGAACCAGGCCTTTTTGAACAAGATGCGCCCGCCGCTGGTGGAGCGGCACCCGGTGCGCTTTTGGAAAAGCGTATCGGCGTTGCTTGCCGTGGTCGTGCTGCTGTTGCTGTTCCTGCGCTTTGGCGTTCGCTAAGGCGCAGACGGCTTGATCAGACGGCGACGAGCCCCTTCTTTTCCAGCAGCGGTTGCAGTAGCGGCCCCCGGCCACGGAAGGCCTCGAAGGCGCGGCTGGGCTCGACGCTGTTGCCTGCGGCGTAAATGCAGCGCTTGAGCCGCTC
>JBKJTX010000240.1:0-12188 GCA_046590315.1 Ramlibacter sp.
CTCCGGCCAGCATCGTGCCCCAGCTGCCCATGTCGATCGGCACGCCCAGGCCCAGGAACGACAGGATCACCTCGGCCTTGATGAAGCTCACCACGTGCAAGCTCAATTGCACCAGCACCACGTGGCTGACGTTGGGCAGGATGTGGCCAAACATGCGCGAGGCGTGGCCGGCGCCGATGGCCTCGGCGGCCCGCACGTACTCGCGGTTGCGGTGCTTGATGTATTCAGCCCGCACCAGCCGGTAGATGCCGGTCCAGCCCACGATCCCCAGGATGATCACCACCGGCGCGATGCTGCTGGAGAAGACCTTGCCGAGCGGTCCGTACTTGAACACCGCCGCCAATGCGAAGATGAGCAGGATGTACGGAATGGACGTAAAGACGTTGTACAGCCACTCAAGAAAGTCGTCGATCTTGCCGCCGAAGTAGCCGGCACAGGCACCCAGCAGCGTACCGATGAGCGTCGCGAGGAAGGCGGCCGCAATCCCCACCAGGATCGACACCTGCGCGCCCTTCACCGCCTTGTCCATCACGTCGCGGCCGATGCGGTCGCCGCCCAGCAGTAAGGTGGTTGCGCGCGTCGTGGTGACGGTTTTGACCTTGGCCGCGCGCGCTTCCCAATCCTTGTAGTAGGGCGCGAGCGGATCGATATCGCTCAGGTCGACGTTGGGCAGCGTCGGCGCCAGCACCTGCGCGGCCTGCTGCTCGTCGGCACCGACGAAATGTGGCGGCGCGAATGGCACGCCGACTTCGCGCTGCCAGTCGCTCGCCAACACGTTGAGCTGCGCGAGCACGACAAGGAGCAGGAAAAATCCGACCACCCAAAGCGAGACCATGCCGACGCGATCGCGCCGCAGCCTGGCCCAGGCTTGCGCCCAGACACCGGGGGACTTGGGGATGGTGGCGAGGAGTGGAACGGCCGGCGTGTCGGTCCCGGCGGCAGGCGACACCCCCGCAGTGGTGGTGGCTGCGTTCATCTGAGCACCACCCGCGGATCCACGAACTTGTAGAGCACGTCGGTGATCAGATTGATCACCATCGTGAGCGCGGCCAGGTAGATGGTCACGGCCTGGATGACCGGGAAGTCGCCCCGCCCCACGGCGGCATAGACTTCGCGCCCGAGGCCCGGGATCGAGAAGAAGACTTCGATCAGGAACGAACCGATGAACACGCCGGGTAGCTGGGTGGCGACGTTGGTGAGAATGGGGATCATCGCGTTGCGCAGCACGTGCTTGAACAGGATGGTCTTCTCGTGGACGCCCTTGGCGCGTGCGGTGCGCACGTAGTCGTTGCCAATCTCATCCAGGAAGAAGCTGCGGTACAAGCGGGTGTGCGGCGCCAGACTCACCAGCACGGCGATGAGGACCGGAAGCGGGGCGTACACCAGGAGGTTGGTCAGCGTGCTGTTGGTCCAGCCCTGCACCGGAAACCAGCCCAGCTGGAAGGCGAAGACGTACTGGCCGATGATCACGTACACCAGGAAGCTGATCGACAGCGCCACCGTGCTGATGATCATCACCACCCGGTCGGTGAGGCTGCCGCGGACATAGGCCACGGCCATGCCTGCGATGATGGCCAGGCCGACTTCGAGCACCAGGATCGGGATCATGATGGTGAGCGTGGCCGGCAGGCGGGTCGCAAAGATGTTGGAGATGGTCTCCTTGGTGGCCCAGCTTGCACCCCAGTCGAAGGTGACGACCTTCTTCACGAAGAGCCATAGCTGCTCGATCACCGGCTTGTCCAGGCCCAGCTGGCGGCGGATCGAGTCGATTTGCTCTTGTGTGGCCTGCAGTCCCCCCAGAATTTCGGCGGGGTCGTCGCCGAAGTACTTGAAGAGAAAGAACACCAGCAAAATGACCCCGGCCAGGGTCGGGATCATCTGCCAGATCCGTCGCAGGATGTATGAAGTCATCAGTAGTGGGCGGTTGTCGCGGTAGCGACCCGGGTCGACTTGGGGAAACCGCTGGTGGCGGTCGCTTCGGGGCGGATTATGCTTGCGCTTGGCGTTACCTCGAATAGGTGTTTCCTATCATGAACTTCCGAACCTGGGCACGGGCCATCAGCCTGTGTCTGGCGATTGGCGCCCTCCACCCTGTGGGCGCCCACGCAGCAAACCCTGAAAAGACGCTGCGCTATGCATTCCTCGGGACCGAAACCGGGTTCGATCCCGCGCAGATCAACGATCTGTATTCGGCCGCGGTCATTGCGCACATTCTCGATGCGCCGTACGAGTACGACTATCTCGCGCGGCCCGCCAAGATCAAGCCGAACCTCGCCGAGGCCATGCCGGAGGTCTCAGCGGACTTTCGCACGTACACCTTCCGGATCCGCCCGGGCATCTACTTCTCCGACGACCCCGCGTTCGGCGGCAAGCCGCGTGAGGTGACAGCCAAGGACGTGGTCTACGCCTTCAAGCGCTTTTACGACCCCAAGCACAAGAGCCCGAAATTCTCGACTTTCAGCGAGGAGAAGGTGCTCGGCATGGATGCGCTGCGCAAGCAGGCGGAAGGCAGCGGCAAGTTCGACTACGACAGTGAAGTCGAGGGCCTGCGCGTGCTGGACCGCTACACCGTGCAGTTCAAACTGGGGCTCTCCCGGCCGCGGTTCCTCTACAACCTGACCGACCCGGCCACCCTTGGCATCGTTGCGCGCGAGGTCGTGGAGAAATATGGCGACGCGATCATGGAGCACCCGGTGGGCACGGGCCCCTTCGTCCTGAAGGAATGGAAACGTGCATCCCGCATCACCCTTGTTCGCAACCCGACATTTCGCGAGAAGATATTCGACTCCGAGCCGGCCGATGCCGCGGACGAGCAAATCGCCAAACACCTGAAGGGCAGGAAGCTGCCGGTGCTGGACAGGGTTGAGATCTCCATCATCGAGGAGCCGCAGCCGCGCTGGCTCTCCTTCCTCAACGGCGAACAGGACTTCCTCGAGCGCCTGCCCGCAAATTTCGCAAACTACGCGATCCCCAACAACAAGCTCGCGCCCCACCTCGCCAAGCGCGGCATCCAGATGGCGCGGGTGCCGTTGTCGGATTTCACCATCTTGTACATGGGCATGGCGAATCCCATCTTGGGCGGGTACACGCCGGAGAAGGTGGCGCTGCGCCGCGCGATATCCCTGGCCGTTAACAGCGCCGAGGAAGTCCGGCTCCCGCGCCGCGGCCAAGCCATCGTTGCGCAGGGGTTCGTGATGCCCAACACCACGCTGTATGACCCGAACTACCGCTCCGAGATGAGCTCGCATGACCGCGCGAGAGCGATTGCGCTGCTCGACATGTTTGGCTACACCGACAAGAACGGCGACGGCTGGCGCGACATGCCCGACGGCTCGCCGCTGGTGCTGCAGTACGACACGCTATCGAAGGCCGACTACCGCGAAACGGATGAAATATTCAAGAAGAATCTGGACGCCGTGGGCGTCAAGTTGGTGCTGCGCATCGGCCAGTGGCCGGAGCAACTGCGCTCGTCACGCTCGGGCAAATTGATGATGTGGAGTTACGGGAATTCGGCCACCACGCCCGACAGCGGCAGCCCGCTGGAGTTCGGCTACAGCAAGTCGGCCGGGGAGCAGAATCACGCGCGCTTTTCCAACAAGCGTTTCGACGAACTGTACGAAAAGCAGCTGATCATGGGCGACGGCCCGGAGCGCCGCGCTGTCATCGACGAGGCCCAGCGCATTCTTATCGCCTACATGCCGTACAAGGTGAAGGTTCACCGCATCGCGACCGACATGTGGCAGCCCTGGGTGTCGGGCTACAAGCGCCATCCGTTCCGGCGCGACTTCTGGCAGTTCATCGACATTGATACCGACAAGGCGCGCAAGAGCGGCGCCTCGCCGATGTAAGCCATGGCGCTCGTCAAGCTCGCGCGGCACGCGTTGCTGCTGGCCGCGTTCTGGGCTGCACTGCCGGTCCCGCCCGCGTCTGCCGCAACCGAAAAGCTGCTGCGTTACGCGTTCCAGGCCGCCGAGACGGGGTTCGATCCAGCGCAGATCGTCGACCTGTACTCGCGCATCATCACGTCGAACATGTTCGATGCGCTGTATGGGTACGACTACCTGGCTCGGCCGGCGAAGGTGATTCCCGTGCTGGCTGAGGGCATGCCCGAGATTTCGCCGGATTTCCGCACCTACACCGTAAAGATGCGGCGCGGCATCTACTTCGCGGACGATCCAGCATTCATTGGCGGCCGGCGCGAGGTCACGGCGGCGGATGTGGTCTACACGTACAAGCGGATCATGGATCCGAAGAACAAGAGCCCGCTCGTGAGCGACATCGAGGAACAGAAGATGCTCGGCATGTCGCAGCTGCGCACGAAGGCGCTGGCCGGTGGCAAGGTCGACTACGACACCGAGATCGAAGGCATTCGGGCGCTCGACCGCTATACCGTCCAGTTCAAGCTCGGCGAACCGCGGCCTCGTTTCATCCTGACTTTGGCAGACCCCGGCGTCTACGGCGTCGTGGCCCGCGAAGTGGTCGAGAAGTACGGTGAATCCATCATGGAGCACCCGGTGGGCACGGGCCCCTTCATGCTGAAGGAATGGCGCCGCTCGTCCAAGATCACGCTGGTGCGCAATCCCGGCTACCGGGAGCAGTACTACGAGGCCCAGCCCGCGCCGGACGATGCGCACGCGCAGGCCATCGCCGCGCGCATGAAAGGCAAACGCCTGCCGATGATCGACCGGGTGGAAATTTCCATCATCGACGACCCGCAGCCGCGCTGGCTGGCGTTTCTGAACGCCGAGTACGACCTGATGGAGCGGCTGCCGGAGAACCTGGCGACCCACGCGATTCCCAATAACAAGCTCGCGCCGAACCTGGCCAAGCGCGGCATTCAGATGGAGCGGGTGCCGTCGTCGGACATTCGCATGCTGTACTTCAGCATGACGCACCCCATCGTCGGCGGCTACACGCCCGAGAAGGTCGCGCTGCGCCGGGCCGTGGGCCTGGCCATGAGTGGGGAGCAGGAGGCCACGCTCGCGATGCGCGGCCAGGCCATGGTGGCGCAGGGATTCATCATGCCCAACACCGGCAGCTACGACCCCAGCTATCGCTCAGAAATGGGGACGCACGACCGCGCCAAAGCGGTCGCACTGCTGGACATGTTCGGCTACACCGACAAGAACGGAGACGGCTGGCGCGACATGCCCGACGGCTCCCCGCTGACTCTCGTCTACGACACGCTCTCGGCTGCCGACTACCGCGAACGCGACGAGGTGTTGAAAAAGAACCTGGACGCCGTGGGTATCCGCCTGCAGCTGCGCATCGGCAAGTGGCCCGAGCAGCTGCGCAACTCGCGCGCCGGCAAGCTGATGATGTGGGGCTATGGCCTGTCGGCCAGTTCACCCGACAGCGCCCCCGTACTCGCCATGGGCTACAGCGGCTCGTTCGGCCAACAGAACCACTCGCGCTTCAAGAACGCGAAGTTCGACGAGCTGTACCGCAAGCAGGCCGTGATGCCCGACGGAGCGGAACGCGACGCGGTGATCCGCGAGGCCGTGCGCATTCTTACCGCCTATATGCCCATCAAGGTTCGCGTGCATCGCATCGGCACTGACATGATGCAGCCCTGGGTGGTAGGGTACAAACGCCATCCCAACGCGCGCGAGTTCTGGCGGTACGTCGACATTGACACCACCCGACTTCCCACGAAGTAACAACCCTCCCCCAAGAAAGGGCCTCCCCCATGAATCGACCAACTCAATCCTCCCGTCGCCTGGTCTCCTCTACCCTCACTGCGGCCTTGACGGCCACACTCACGGTGGTCCTTGCACTGCCGGCTGGCGCTGCGGTGGTGCCCGCCGGCGTGCAACTCCATCCGACGCAAACGCTGATTAGGAACAACGGCTCGGAAGCGGAGACACTGGATCCGGCGGTAGCCGAATCGGTCGGCGCGAACAACATCACGCGCGACTTGTTCGAAGGTCTCACCGCCAATGACGCGGACGGCAAGATCGTTCCTGGCTTGGCAGAAAGCTGGAAGCAGGTCAATTCGCTCACCTGGGTGTTCAAACTGCGCCAGAACGCCAAATGGTCCAACGGCGATCCGGTCACAGCGCAGGACTGCGTCTACGGCATCCGGCGCTTTCTCGACCCGAAAACGGCATCGACCTATTCAGCCACGTACGGCGTGTTTTTGCTGAATGGCAAGGAGGTGGCCACCGGCAAGAAGCCGCCGACCGAAGTGGGCGTGAAGGCCCTGGACAAGTACACGGTGGAAATCAAGACGCCGTTTCCGGTCACGTTCATGCCCAGTCTGATGTCCAACAACAACCTCGGCCCCATTCACCAAGCCACGGTGGAAAAGTTCGGCCGCGACTGGACCAAGCCCGGTAACCTGGTCGGCAATGGCGCGTACATGCTGAAGGAATGGCACGTGAACAGCCGCTTGGTGATCGAGAAGAATCCCCATTACTGGGACGCCGCCAACGTTCAACTCACCCGCGTCACTTACCTGCCGGTGGAAGACGGCAACGCCGACGTGAAACTGTTTGAAGCCGGTCAGAACGAAATGGTCTATCAGTTGCCGCCCGGCACCTACGAAGACGCCAAGAAGAAATTCCCGAAGGACGTGCGCAACGCTCCGATGCTGGCCCTTCGCTACTACTCGTTCCAGACCCAGAATCCGGCCTTCAAGGACGTGCGTGTTCGCAAGGCGCTCTCAATGGTGATTGACCGCGACATCCTGGTGCAGCGCGTGACGGCCGATGGCCAGTCGCCGTTGTACGGCCTCATCGTGAACGGAATGGCTGGCGCCGACAAGACAGAGTACGACTGGGCCAAGTGGCCCATGGCCAAGAAGGTCGAGGAGGCCAAGAAGCTGCTGGCCGAGGCCGGCGTGAAGCCGGGGACCAAATACACGTTCTCGTACAACACCAGCGAATACCACAAGAAGATGGCCATCTTCGCCCAGTCCGAGTGGAAGACCAAGCTGGGCGTCAACATCGAACTCGAGGCGATGGAATTCAAGGTGCTCCTGAAAAAGCGCCATGACGGCGCCTTCCAGATCTCGCGCAACGGCTTCGTCGCGGACTACAACGACGCCACCAACTTCCTCGCGCTGGTGCGGTGCGACTCCGACCAAAACAACAACTTCAACTGCAACCGCAAAGCCGAGGAGATCATCACTCAGGCCGAACAGAGCGACGAGCCGGGCAAGCGCAAGGCCCTCCTCACGCAGGCAACGCAGATGATCATGGAGGATTACCCTATCATCCCGTTGACCCAGTACTCCCTGCCGCGGCTGGTAAAATCCTACGTTGGCGGTTACTCGCTGCAGAACGCGCAAGACCGCTTCCGCAGCAAGGACCTGTACATCATCAAGCACTGATCGCGCCACCTGCGCTGTCATCCACGCCGTCGCAGCACCCAGCGGCGGCGTTTTTGCGAGAGCCTTTGCCATGTGGTCCTACACGTTGCGTCGCCTGTTGGTGACCTTCCCTACCCTGCTGGCCGTCATCACGGTCTGCTACCTCCTGGTTCACGCGGCGCCCGGCGGCCCCTTCGACAGCGAGAGGCAGGTTTCGGCAGCCGTGCTCGCCAATCTGCAAGCCAAGTACCACCTGGACTTGCCGCCCTGGCAGCAATACCTTTATTACCTGAACAACCTGGTCCACGGCGACCTGGGCGCCTCGTTCCGCTATGCCGATTGGTCGGTGAATGATCTGGTGGCGGCCGCGCTGCCGGTCTCGCTGGCCATCGGCGGCGCCGCCATGCTGATTGCTTTCATCGTCGGCGTCGGCCTTGGCATCGCGGCTGCGTTGCGCCAGAACAGCATGGCCGACTACTGCGTGATGCTGGTGGGCAACCTGGGCAGCGTGGTTCCATCGTTCGTGATCGGCCCCGTGATGGTGCTGGTGTTCGCACTCTGGCTGCGCTGGCTGCCGGCCGGCGGCTGGGACAACTTCGCGATCGTCTACATGGTGATGCCCGTCGCGTTGCTCACCTTGATCAACGTCGCGACCATTGCTCGCGTCATGCGCGGCAGCCTGATCGAAGTGATGCACAGCAATTTCATACGCACCGCGCGCGCCAAGGGATTGCCGACCCGCCTGGTGGTGCTGCGCCATGCGCTCAAGCCTGCTCTGTTGCCCGTGGTATCCGTTATCGGTCCGCTGGCGATCTCCTCGATCACCGCCGCGCTCGTGACCGAAACGGTATTTTCGCTGCCGGGTATCGGCAAGCTGATCGTCAATGGCGCGGGCAACCGCGACTACACGCTGGTGCTGGGTCTGGTGGTTCTCATCACGGTGCTTGCGGTCACGCTGAATCTGCTGGTCGATCTCGCTTACGCTGCGCTCGATCCGAAGATCAGATACTGAGTTCACGTCGCATGCTGTTTTTCACCAAGCGCAAGACGCTGATCGACCAGCTGGTTCAAGTGGCCAGCGCTCCACCCGGCCGAAGTCCCTGGGCCGACGCGCGTACCCGTTTTATGCGCAACAAGGCCGCACTGGCGAGCCTGGTTGCGCTGCTCGTCATCGGGCTGCTGTGCCTGCTCGGGCCTATGGTGCTGCCCTACGACTTCGACACCGCCGACTGGGACGCGATGAAATTGCCGCCCTCGTTGAAGGGCATGCACTGGTGGGGCACCGACGAAGCCGGCCGCGACCTATTGGTGCGTTGCCTGATCGGCGGGCGCATCTCGCTGATGGTGGGCTTGCTCGCCACGCTGGCCTCCGTCGCGATCGGCATTGCCTGGGGCGCGACAGCTGGCTTTCTGGGCGGCAAGATCGACAGCTTGATGATGCGCATCGTGGACATGATGTATGCCATCCCCTACCTGCTGATCGCGATTCTGCTGGTCACTATCCTGGGCCGCGAGTTTTACCTCGTGGTGCTGGCCATCACCGCCTTCTCGTGGATGGACATGGCGCGCGTTGTGCGGGGCCAGACGCTGTCCTTGCGGACCATGGAATTCGTCGAAGCCGCGCGCTCCATCGGCGTGCCGACGCACCGAATCATCTTCAGCCACATCGTGCCGAACCTGCTGGGCGTCGTTGTCATCTACACCACGGTGACGGTGCCGTCCGTGATCCTCACCGAATCGGTGCTGTCCTTCCTGGGCCTAGGCATCCAGGAGCCGATGACGAGCTGGGGCGTGCTGATCGAGGACGGCACCAAAGTCATGGAGGTCGCGCCGTGGATGCTGCTCTTCCCGGGGGTCCTGCTGTCCATCACGCTGTACTGTTTTAATTTCATCGGCGACGGCTTGCGCGATGCGCTGGACCCCAAGGAGCGCTAGATGCCGAGCCACAACAGCAATTTGATCCAGGTCGAAGACCTCATGGTCAATTTCGACACACCCGAAGGCGTCGTCACCGCGGTCAACGGTGTCTCATTCGCGCTCGAACGCGGTCAGACCTTTGGCATCGTGGGCGAGAGCGGCTCCGGCAAGAGCCAGAGCATGATGGCGATCATGGGCTTGCTGGCGGCCAACGGCCGCGCCGGCGGACGGGCGCTCTTCAACGGCGACGACCTGTTGTCGATGCCCGCCAGCTCGCTCAACCGTATTCGCGGCAACCGCATCGCGATGATCTTTCAGGACCCGATGACGTCGCTCAACCCGTACCTCACGGTCGAGCGGCAGATGACGGAAGTGCTGGAGCTGCACAAAAGCCTCACGCGCAGGAGCGCGCTGTCGCTCGCCATCTCCACGCTGGAACAGGTGCGCATCCCCGACGCCGCCAAACGCATTCGCATGTACCCACACGAGTTCTCCGGCGGCATGCGCCAGCGCATCATGATCGCCATGGCCCTGTTGTGTCAGCCAGACCTGTTGATCGCCGACGAACCCACCACCGCCCTCGATGTGACGGTCCAAGCTCAGACCATGGCCCTGCTGCGCGACCTGCAACGAGATTTCGGCACTGCCATCATCCTTATCACGCATGACCTCGGCGTGGTCGCGGGCCTGTGCGACCAGGTGATGGTGCTGTACGGCGGCCGCATCATGGAGCAAGGCAGCGCCGAGAGCATCTTCTATCGGCCGACGCACCCCTACACGCTGGGCCTTTTGGGCGCTGTGCCAAAGCTCGACCACGAAGGTGAGACGCTGATCGCCATTCCAGGAGTACCGCCCAACATGGCGCGCCTGCCGCCGGGTTGCCCGTTCAGCGAGCGTTGCACTTTCGTGATGGACCGCTGTGTCAACAATCGTCCACCACTTGCCGTGACCCTGCACGATCCCGCCGTGCTGCGCGCCTGCCATCGCGACGTGGTCGACGTGATGCGCGTCGCCGAGGAAGTGTTGCCATGAGCGACGCCCCCACCCCCGCCCTCCCCCAGGGGGGGAGGGAGCGAAGCCCGTTGCTCTCCGTGCGCGATTTGCATGTGCACTTCAAGGTGCGCGGCGAAGGACTCTTTGCCGCGAAGCGCTCGCTGAAGGCGGTCAACGGCGTCAATTTCGATCTCTATCCCGGCGAGACGCTGGGCATCGTCGGTGAATCCGGCTGCGGCAAATCGACGTTGGCCCGCGCCCTGTTGAACCTCATTCCCGCCACTGCCGGCAAGGTTGTCTGGCTGGGCCGCGACATGGCAGGCGCCAACGCGGGCGACTGGCAACAAGTGCGCAAGCACGTGCAGATGGTGTTCCAGGACCCGCTCGCTTCGCTCAACCCGCGGATGAACATCGCGCAAATCATCGGCGAGCCGCTGCGCACGCACCGCCCCGACCTGTCTTCTGCCGACGTGCTTGCGCGCGTGAAGGCGATGATGGTGAAGGTCGGCCTGAACGAGTCGCAGCTGAACCGCTATCCGCACGAATTTTCCGGCGGCCAGTGCCAGCGGATCGGCATCGCGCGCGCGCTGATCCTGGAGCCGAAGCTGATCGTGTGCGACGAGCCGGTGTCGGCGCTGGATGTGTCCATCCAGGCACAAGTGGTTAACCTGATGCAGGACCTGCAGCGTCGGCTGGGGCTGTCTTATATTTTTATCGCGCATGATCTGGCCGTGGTCAAGCATATTTCGTCGCATGTGGCGGTGATGTATCTGGGTCAGATCGTCGAGTACGCCGACAAGGCGAGTCTCTTCGCCGCGCCGCGCCATCCGTATACCCAGGCCTTGCTGGCGGCGATTCCGCTGCCCGAGCCCGGTCTGAAGCGCGACCGCCGTGTGCTGCAGGGCCATGTGCCGAACCCGATTCAGCCGCCCTCCGGCTGCCGTTTTCATACGCGCTGTCCCCATGCGCGTGCCCGCTGCTCGGCGGAGGTTCCCGTTCTGGCGGCCGACGACGGGCACAGCGTGGCCTGTCATTTCTGGCAGGAAATCGCGGCGGAGGCAAAGGCGCAACCCTTGTCTTATCTTCCCCACGTACCGGTTGCGAATGCGCGGCTGGAACGGCTGCAGGCGGCTTTCCGGCCTCGGGCCGCGAACGGACTCCCGCCTGACCGGGTGTCTGAGCCCGCATGACCGTTTCATCACTGCGTCAGCACACTCCGCCCACGCTTATGCTATAAAAAAAAGAGCTGCTCGTGCAGATATGCATTGGGCCAGAGGCCTATTTAACGTAAAGATGGAAACTTTCAAGCGATTTTCAGGCTGTTTTCAGATGACCGGCAGCCGTCCAGTCTTCAAAGCCATTGTTTCCCGTTCAAACCAATCCCAGGAGAAAAAAGCCATGAAAAATTCGACTTCAGCCTTTGCAGGCATCCCCCGCGCCACCTGGCGATTCGCGGCTGCTTTTGCCGTTACGTCGTGCCTGCTGGCCGCGGGCGCACAGGCCCAGACGCTGCGCATCGGACTGGCTGAAGACCCCGATGTGCTCGATCCGACCATGGCCCGCACCTTTGTCGGCCGGATTGTTTTTGCTTCGCTGTGCGACAAGCTGATTGATATTGACGACAAGCTCAATTTCGTCCCGCAACTCGCCACCTCATGGGTCTGGTCGCCTGATAACAAGATTCTGATCATGAAGCTGCGGCCTGGCGTCACCTTTCATGACGGTGAGAAATTCGATGCAGCGGCGGTCAAATTCAACATTGAGCGGCATAAGACGCTGGCAGGCTCCAACCGACGGGGCGAATTGAGCCCCGTGGCCAGCGTTGATGTGCTGGACGAACTCACGGTACGCCTGAACATGTCGGCACCCTTCGCCCCCTTGCTGGCGGTGCTGGCGGACCGCGCCGGCATGATGGTGTCGCCCAAGGCGGCGCAGGAAAACCCGACCGGTTTCGGCAGCAAGCCGG
>JBKJTX010000361.1:0-3757 GCA_046590315.1 Ramlibacter sp.
GACTGGTGGCAGGAGTTCAGCCTGGCAAGCGACGCGGTCCGCGAAGACCTGGTTGCGCAGCTGCGCGAGGAACAGCACCACAAAGGAGCGCGCCGCGTGCGCTCGCCGCGCCCGGCCGAAAAACCTCCGCTGGTCGAGCAGTCGCGTGGTGCCGACGATGGCGCGGGCGGTGTCGCGGTCGATGGCCCCGAGCAGCAGGCAGGCGATGCAGGCTCGGATGCGCCGCGCAAGCGCCGGCGCCGTCGGCGCAAGCCGACCGGCGAGGGCGATGCGTCCCCGGCCGAGTCAGTCGGCCCGCAGGAATAGCGAAGGCCATCCCCATGCGCGCCCCGGTGACCGCCTACGTGGCGCTGGGCGCCAATCTCGGCAAACCTGCGCAAGCCGTGTGCAATGCGATGAATCGCATGGGGGAATTCCCCGGCACGACCCTGCTGCGCCATTCCTCACTCTACCGCACAGCGCCCGTCCCTGCGGGCGGGCCGGACTACATCAACGCCGTGGTCGAACTCAGCACGCGTCTTTGCGCGTCTCACCTGCTCGATTGGCTGCAGCGCGCGGAAGACGAGGCCGGGCGCGAGCGGCCGTATCCGAACGCGCCGCGCACGCTCGACTTGGACCTGCTCCTGTTCGGTGACGGACGCATCGCGAGCACGCGCCTGGCGGTGCCGCATCCGCGCATGAACGAGCGGGCATTCGTCTTGGTGCCGTTGGCGGAGATCGCGCCGCATCTCGTCAGCGCGGCACAACTGCACGCAGTCGCCCACCAGGCGATCGCTCGGCTCTAGCGGTCAAAGCACGCGCTGGCGAGCCGCCTTACCCGCCAGGTAATTGCCGCCATGACGGCCCGGCCGCATCATCAAGCCATCGAAGGTTCATCAACAACTCAACGGAGATTTACATGAGCGATACCGGCCTGATTGCCATCGCGTGCGGCTTGATCATCGATTTAGGCGCGATCGGCGCTTGCATGGGCATCGGCGCGATGGGCGGCCGTTTCATCGACGGCGCAGTGCGCCAGCCGGAATTGATGGAGCCGCTGCAAACCAAAATGTTCCTGCTGGCCGGGCTCATCGACGCCAACTTCCTGATCGCCGTCGGCGTTGCCATGATGTTTGTCTTCGCGAACCCGTTCGCTTGACGAAAGGGCCCCCGCTAAAACAGGTCCACCAGCCCCGACTGTTGCGCGCTCTGCGGGTTGGAGCCCGCGTCGCGTACATGTTTCACTGCCTCCTCGGTGGATCGGCCCAGCGCCTTCAGCACACAGGCGGCGGCGCTGCCGGTACGGCCGATGCCCGCCGCGCAGTGCAGCATCACGCTTTCACCGTTACGCAGGGCCAGCGCAATCCGTTCGATCTCGCGGCGAAATGAGTCCGAGTCTTCCGGCAAGCCGAAGTCGCGCATGGGCAGATTCATCCAAACAAAGGGGAGACCGCCGCGTAGCAAGGCAGCGTGATACGTGGGCGACAGTTCCTGCACTTCGCTGCGCGGTGTCAGGCATACGACAAGTCCCAGTTCAGCTTGCCGTGCTTGTGCTTCGAAAGCGCTCCAGCTGCCGCGGCGGCCCGGCATGGAGGAGAGCCACAGTGATCCCGGGACCTCGGGCGTGAGAGCAACACGGCGCAGCGTCATGGCGCGATGTTCCCACGTTCCTGGCGCACCGCCAACTCGCGACACTCGCGCGGTGGTCCTACAGCCGCTGCGCTGTGGGCCGCCTAGATTGAGGTCCACACGCCCCAAGGAAAATACGATGAGCACGACCCCACCCAAGTCGCCACCCCAGGCAGCGGACGACAAGCAGGCACCCGAGAACCCCGTTGACGACGAGCCGGGTACCAACGCGGTCCAGCACGAGCCTGACCCCAAAGCCGACGCCTTGCCTGATGGTGAACGCAAATACCATCCGCGCAGCCCCTACACGGGCGGCAGCTACTGAGGCCCGGCACCTCGGGTCTATGCGGGCGCTGGCCGACGATAATTGGCGACTACAAGAAAAATTTACGCCCTCTATGTCCAGCTACACGATCCGACCTGCGGTGGAAAGCGACGCCGAACAGGTTGCCGCCCTCCACGCGGCTTCATCCCACGCCGCCTATGAAGCGGTTGCGCCCGGCGCTCAGCAGTTGCCGATGGAAAAGCGCCGCGCCTTCTGGCGCGACGCAATTGAGTACGGCGAGCCTCTCGTGCACGTGGCCCTGGACGACGGCCGCGTCGTCGGGTTTGTTGGCTTCGATCGTTCTCGGGACCCCAAGTCCAAACCGACCACCGGCGAAATCTGGGCTCTGTACGCGCTGCCCTCGCATTGGGACCGCGGTGTTGGCCTGGCGCTGTGGGATGCCGCGCGCGAAGGGTTGATTGAGGAAGGCTGCGTCGAGGTGACGATGTGGATTCCGCTGTGCAACGGACGTGCCTTGCGCTTCGCCGAACTCGCCGGATTCAAGCGCGAGCTGAACACCGCCAAGACGGCTCCCATCGGCGGCATCAAGCTCGAAGAAATTCGCCTCAAGCGTTCGCTGGATTAGGGCCTGTCAATGCCCTCCAGCCTGCTCGCTCTGCTAGACGATATCTCCACGATCCTGGACGACGTCTCGGTGCTCGCCAAAGTGGCGGTGCAGAAGACCTCGGGCGTCGTCGGCGACGACCTTGCACTCAACGCGCAGCAAGTGGCCGGCGTGCGCGCCGACCGGGAACTGCCCGTGGTGTGGGCGGTCGCCAAAGGATCCTTCCTCAACAAGGCAATCCTGGTTCCGGCAGCGCTCGCGATCAGCGCGTTCGCGCCCTGGGCAGTCACGCCGCTGCTGATGATCGGCGGCGCCTTTCTCTGCTACGAAGGCTGTGAAAAACTCGCCCACAAGCTGCTGCATAGCCGCGACGACGACGAGGCACATCACCAGGAGCTCTCGAGCGCCCTCGCCAATCCCGACGCTGACTTCTGCGCCATCGAAAAGGACAAGATCAAGGGCGCGGTGCGCACCGACTTCATCCTGTCGGCCGAGATCATCGCGATCACGTTGGGCACGGTGGCACAAAGCGTTTTTTTGGTGCAGCTCGCGGTTCTGGCCGGCATCGCCTTGTTGATGACGGTGGGGGTCTATGGTTTGGTGGCCGGCATCGTCAAACTCGATGATCTGGGCCTGTACCCCAGCCACCGCGCGGGCGCGGTGTCGCGCGGGGTGGGGCAGGCCATTCTGCGCGCCGCACCTTGGTTGATGAAAGGCTTGTCGATCGCAGGAACGGTCGCCATGTTCCTGGTGGGCGGCAGCATCCTGGTGCACGGCGTTCCGCAGCTGCAGCAGTGGATCGAGCATGCGGTGGCGGGGTTGCCCTTGGCCGCACTCCTGGCCATGCTGCTGGATGCCGCGGTCGGATTGGCCGCGGGTGCAGTCGTGCTGGTGGTGGTCACCGGCGCGCAGCGCATCGCGAAGCGCAGGGCGGCTGTGTGAGCGAAGCGCCATCGGCCATCGAATGGATCGATGGCGAGGAGCGCCGAATCGCGCGCTGGCGCTCGGAGGCTGGCGTTCCGGTCCCTCAACGCGTGCAGCTGGTGGACGACACGCTCGCCGCCGACGCCGCCTACCGGCTGGCCAGCGAAGGCACTGCGCTGCTGTGGCGCAGCGACTTCCACAACGCGCGCCAACTGCTGCAAGCCCTGGCGCGCCGGGCTGATCGCAAACCCCGCAACCCGCCCAAGCCCGCGGTTGACGGCGTCGAGGCATTTCACTTGCACCGGCAGGCGCAGGGCCAGCGCGCCCGCGTTCTC